>CAXYKQ010000200.1:0-4143 GCA_964277835.1 uncultured Edaphocola sp.
GAGCAACCAGGTTGTCCCGGTGACCAGTGTTACGGTAGCCACGCTGGGTGGAGTACCTGAAGAGATAAACACGCTTTCGGGAACCTTGCAACTGACCGCTACGGTACTGCCTGCCGCCGCTCCGCAAACGGTAACCTGGAGTATTGTACCCGGTACCGGTACGGCAACCATTTCGGCCAGTGGTTTAGTTACTGCGCAAACCAACGGTACGGTGTGGGCTAAAGCTATTTCGACCGCTGATGCCGGCAAATACGATTCGCTGGAAGTATTGATCAGCAACCAGGGAACAAGCGTGACCGACCTGTTCACCACCGGCGCGGTCGAGATTTATCCAAACCCGGTAAATAACGAAGTATCGGTTGACTTTAAAAACCGGACTGCTGAAGTATTTACTCTTTCCATCACCAATTTATTGGGACAGGAAGTATACAGAGCCACTTTAAGCGATAAAAAAACTGTCCATAATACATCAGGACTTGTGCCCGGCACTTACATCCTGAGCCTGACGGACGCTCAGGGAAATCGCTCCGGCATCAAGATCATTAAACACTAGCAACCGCTAAGCAATCATAAAACAGGGTGGTAGCCGATCGGTTACCACCCTGTTTTATGTTAATTGCGGCGAGCTAACGTTTTTTTATTTAACTAAGCCTAATTGTATCGCTACTTTGATCAGCCCTGCGGTATTCTTTACCACTAATTTCTGCATCAGGCTGTACCGGTGATTTTCTACTGTACGGAAACTGATGAACAGTTTATCTGCGATTTCCTGCGTGGTTAGTTCGTCGGCGATCAACTGGATGATCTCTTTTTCCCGCATAGTGATTTCTGGTATAGAACGGTCATTGGAAGTATTTTTACTGAAATTAAAAAGGTTTTGCACCATCGTTTCCTTCAAAGATGGCTCGATAAATTCTTTTCCCTGGTGCACAGCAAGAATAGCATTGTATAAAGTATATTGATCGGTATCTTTCAAAAGGTAGCCGCTACAGCCTCTGCGCATCATTCCTGAAACCGAAGCCGGTGCATCCAGGCTTGTTAAGGCAATGATCTTAAGTTCGGGGTACTCTTTTTTTAACTGCGGTGCCAGGTCTTTGCCGGAATATTCTTTCAACATAATATCCATTAATAAAATTTCCGGTCGCTCCCCGGCAATGTCCTCCAGCAGTGCCGGTGCGGTATGGTAAATGCCGGCAATTCTAATATCACTGAACTCCTTAAGCATATTTACAATGCCGGTAGTAGCAAGAGGATGGTCGTCGATGATGGCAACAGTAATGGACATAACAGGTTATTTTTCTAAAATTAGGTTTTTTGCCTGAGATTCGATCAGCACTGTGGTCCCCATGCCCAATACACTCTTTATATCCAGTTGGCTATGAAATATCTGTAACCGGTTTTTAATACTCCTCAGGCCCATACCTTCCTGTTCCTTATCCCGGTCAAATCCCCTGCCATTGTCTTCGATGGTGATGGACAGGTATTCCCCGTCGTACTGTATTTGTACCAAGGCCTTACCCGCTTCCGCATGCTTGATGATATTCTGGATCATCTCCTGTACGGTCCGGTAGATCAGGATCTCGAAATCGGCAATGAACCTGGGCACCGGTAGTCCGATGTGCTGGAAGGAGATCGGGAGTGCCGAAGTCTTTTGTATATTATTACAGAAATAAAAGATCGCCTGGACCAATCCTTCATCGAGTAACAGATCCGGCATAAGGTTATGGGCGGTGAGTCGTAGTTCTTTGGTAGCGCGGTCCATCTGTTGCACGATACGCTTATGATTTTCTGAAGTGGCCATCTCGGGGAACTGTTGCGGTAATGCATTCAGCTGCATTTTAACCGAGGCAAACTCCACCATAACACTATCATGCAATTCATGAGCGATCCGGTTGCGTTCTTTTTCCTCCCCTTCCGAAAGTGCTTTTAGCCGTTCCACTTCCTGTGTCTGCCGCAGTAAGGCCAGTTCATTGTTTTGCAATTGCTGCTTGTTCCGGCTGTTCCTGAACGCCGATATGACAATGCCCAGGATGCCTAAGGAGATGCCTGAAATAAGCGCGATCCACATATTGCGCTGTTCCAGCTGGTTTTCTTTTCGCACCAGTTCCAGTGCATTACTGGCTAATATCCGGTTTTGCTCTGCTTTCTGGTAATCAAGCATCAGGTCCAGCGTTTTTACTTTTTCTGATTTATCGAGGCTGTCCTGCAATTGTATCGCATAGGTTTGATGCAGGAACGCGTTTTTGAAGTCTTGCTTTTTTTCATACACTTTTGCCAGCGTTTCATGGATTTTCTTACTGATTTGGTTCGTGTGGCTGGCTTCGGAACATTCCAGTGCTTTCCGGAGTGCCGCTTCAGCCTGGCTGACATTTCCCAGTTCGAGATAGAGTTGGCCGGCTTCTGAATAATATAAGGCCAATGAGGTATTGGTATTAAAGAGTTTAGAAGCCACTTCCGCTTTCTGAAGATAAAATAGGGCTGAGTCATACTGTTTGTTGATGCGGAATGCTTCAGTAAGGTTGACGTAGAGTTTATTGGCAAGATGTATGTCTTTCTTTTGGCTCAATATAGTCAGAGCCTCTTTAAATTTTGTGATCGCGAAATCATTGCTGGAATCGGATTTGGCAATACCGATATTCATAGTGATGTATGGATCTGACCCTTTAGTTTTTTCCAGGATGCCGGAAGCCAGGTCATAGTATTTCAAAGCCTGTTTGTATTCGCCCATAATACTCCAGAATCCACCGAAATTAATATAGGTCTGGATGATGCGTTTATCGCTTAGCTGATCGTCGGCCAGATCTATCGCCTGCAGGTAGTGGCTGATACTTTTGCTGTACAAGCCGGATTGCTGGTAGATAACGGCATTAACATTATGCAGGAAGCTGAGTATTTCTTTATCTTTAGCTTTACGGGCGTAATGAAAGGCTTTCTCTAATAGTTTTTCGCATTGTTTGTAATCCCCTTTCCTCAAATAGCAGACTGCCGCAAATGCAAATACTTTTCCGTTGAAGGGTTGCATCAGCTTATCCTGTTCAAGCGCAATCAAGTCATTCAGTAATTTCAAAGCGCTGTCAGGTTGGGTTTGATTGAGGACCTCTATTTTTGCTAATTGCTCATTGATCAGCACCGTATCATAGGATAGTCTTTTGCTGGTACCGGTTTTATAGACCGCCGGGTTTTCCGTCTGTGCCTTAACTAAACCGGCGTTACACAAAAATAGCAGTAGCAATAGCGGACTGGTCCATTTTTCAAATCCATATTTAAGTTGGTTATGACGTTTTCCTAAACTCATCAGCAGAAAGTGATTTACACTGCAATTTGTACTATTTAAGGCAAACAGGTATAGGAGAATTCACTCATTTTTAAAAAAAATGAGTGAACAATTTGCTAATCTGAGCTTAAAGTTAAAATATATTTACAAAGTCATACACCTATTATTATTACCCTTTTAAATTGATTTAAATGAGAAAATTATTACTCAGCTTCATGGTAGCTACCGGCTTTATTCAGGGCGTGCAACAATCATTTGCACAATGTAATGCTACGATAAGCAACTCCGGGCATTGCTACCCGGTTACACTTACGGTGAATGCCAATTTTACAATGGACAGCATCTCCTGGAAAAAAGACAATATGGTAGTACAAACCTATATCGCTTCTTTAGGCTCGGGGTTCATCGTAGCCGGCGGTAACGGCCAGGGCAACGGGGCCAACCAGCTCAACCAGCCTATGGGAATGCATGTCGATAACCAGGGCAATATTTACGTAGCCGACGGGCCTAATCACCGGATCCAGAAGTGGGCTCCGGGAGCAACTACCGGCATCACTGTAGCCGGGGGTAATGGCCAGGGCTCTGCAGCGAACCAGCTCAACTTCCCTGTTGGTGTTTTCGTAGATAATAATGGCGATATATATATCAGCGACTGTATCAATAACCGGGTGCAAAAATGGGCTTCTGGCGCCACTACAGGGGTTACCGTAGCCGGCGGCAATGGTATCGGCTCTGCAGCTAACCAGCTCAACTTTGCCGGGGGCTTATTTTTCAGGAATGGTAATCTTTACATCGTAGATGCCGGTAATGCACGTGTTCAAAAATGGGCTGCCGGGGCCACTGCCGGTGTTACTGTTGCCGGCGGCAAT
>CAXYKQ010000201.1:0-4491 GCA_964277835.1 uncultured Edaphocola sp.
GCTTGTACCAATGCAAAGGCATGTACCGAGAGCGTTTCAAAAGAATTCTCAATGACACGCGCGCAGATCAGAGCCGCGTTAGTGCCCATACTCACGATATCCTGGTTGTCATTATTATTCGGGATACTATGGATATAAGTAGGGTTGCTTAAGGTCTGGTTTTCTGCTACATTACTTACCGCGGGGTATTGCATACCCTGCAAACCAAAGTTCAGTCCCAGGACACCCTGGTTAACAAATGGCGACAAGCGTTTATTCAACGCAGGGTTCAAAACGAAATTCAGCTGGCGTTCCGCCAGCATGGAAAGCTTGGTAATGGCTATCTTCAGTTTGTCCATCTCGAGCGCCACATAATCACCATGGAAATTACCCCCGTGGTAAATGTTCTCGGTACGGTAATCCACTACAGGGTTGTCGTTTACAGAGTTCAATTCCTGTTCGATGATCTGTGCGGTATACTCGATCGTATCATAAATAGGGCCTAAGATCTGGGGCACACAACGTAAAGAGTAATACTCCTGTACTTTATCCTCGATCACGGTTTCGGTCACCTTTTTCTCATACAGGTGCTCCGAACGCTTACGCATCAATTTCGAATTCTTCGTAATGGCGCGCATAGCTGCTGCTACTATTTGCTGGCCTTTGTGCAGTTTTACGCCATTCAGTTCTTCGGAGAAATGATCGTCGTAAGCTTCCATGATCTCGTTCACCATTAATGAGAACAGGATCTGCCCGCACATTAATTTACGGGCATGCAGGACGTTGATGGCGCCTATACCTGTCATTGCCGAAGTTCCGTTCAACAAAGAAAGGCCTTCACGGATATGAATATTTAAAGGCTGTAAACCGAGGGCTGCAAATATTTCTTTTGCAGGTTTCACTTCACCTTTGTATTGAAAATAACCTTCACCGATCAGGCCCAGCGCCAGGTGTGCCAGTTGCACCAGGTCGCCGCTTGCGCCTACGCCACCATGCTGGAATACGCAAGGATAAGCTTCCGCATTGATCAGGGCGGTCATTAAGTCGATAAGTTCAGGATGAATACCGGAATAGGCACGTAATAGCGTATTTAGCCTGGCCAGCATCAGTGCCCGGCTTTGATCCGGTGTGAGTAAAGTGCCCATGCCGGAACTATGGCTACGGATCAGGTTGAGTTGTAATTGTCTTGCATCCTCATCTTCGATCCGGTACTGGGCCATAGGACCGAAGCCTGTGTTAATGCCATAGATCAGCTTGTCTTTGGCAAAATTCTTAAGGAAAGTGTGGGAAGCTTCTACTTCGGTTAAAGTAGTAGCATCAATACTGATCTCACTTTTTTGAAGCACGATCTGCTCCAGTATCTCCAGGTTTAAAATTTGGTTACCTATTTTTTCCATTTTACTTTGGAATGTTGTTTTAATTCAATGTGATTGCGGCTATCTTCTTTTGTGATCGTTAGGGTCCTGCTCCAGGTGCAGGACTTCAGCATCTATATTGTAAATTGATTTCAGGTGCTTTTTAGTTTGCTCCGCTGCGTATACCGAGCGGTGCTGTCCTCCCGTGCAGCCGAAGCTGATTGTCAGGTGGTCAAAGCCCCGGTTTAAATAATCGTTTACCGTAATGTCTATAGTCGCAAAAATGTTGTCCAGGAAAGAGGGCATTAGAGTTTGTGCCTGTAAGAACTCCTGTACCGGGAAGTCGCGCCCGGTCAAGCTTTTGTAAGCTTCAAACCTGCCCGGGTTCAGGATGCCGCGGCAATCGAAAACAAAACCACCGCCATGATCTGTCGTATCGGCCGGTAATCCTTTTTTATAAGAAAAAGAATAGATACGGACCTTTAAAGGATTTTCCGTGTTTTGTTTAGGGGTATAAAAGCGATCGATTACCTGGGGTTTGACAATTTCTCCTAAAACGCGGGCCAGTTCAGGGTATCGTATGATATGAGAATACTCGTTCAGGTATTCCTGTAACTGTTGCAATGCCGGGTAGATGCTGGAAAGGAAATGTTGTTTCCGTTCTATCAATCCACGCAGTCCATAAGCGCCAAGTGTTTGCATGATCCGTAGCAGCACGCATTCCAGGTAAACGCGCATAAAATGCAATTCGTCAATATCCGGGATTTCTTTTGATTCTTTAATCGCTTTCAGGTATTGCTTTTCGAGCTGTGACTTCCATTCTTTGGGGAGTTGGGCTTTTGCCTGCCATAAAAGCGACACCAGGTCATAGTGCGGTAATCCATGCATGCCGCCCTGGAAGTCGATATAACCCAGCTGGCCTTCTTTTACCATGATATTGCGGCTTTGGAAGTCGCGGTACATAAAAGTTTTGATCGTTTCTGCATCCAGGTTTTTCGCCCATTCTTCCAGTTCGTCCTGGAGCATGGCTTTATTGTAATCGATCTTCAGCACATCTGCGAAGTAATACCGGAAATAATTCAGGTCGGCGAGGATGGCTTTACTGTCAAAATGTTGTGTACCGTAGCACATCGTATAATCAATCTCCCGGCCGGCAATCCACTGGAAGCGAACCAGGTCTTCTACCGCCTGCTCATAATAAACTTTAACCGTATCTGTTTTACCCTCTCTTAAGAGCAGGTCCAGCAGGCATTCCGATCCCAGGTCTTCTATGAGGTAACACATGTTTTTATTACTTTGCTGGAACAATTCGGGAACCGGTAAATGGTTTTTTCGGAAGATCCGGGTAAAGTAAAAATAAGTATTGTTCTCTTTTACATTTTTGCTGTAAGCGCCTATGGCACTGCCTTTTTCACTGGAGAGACGTATATACATCCGGTCAGAGCCGGAGGGAGCTATAGTTGAGACGGCACTGGCAGGTTCGTTGAACTGTTGCTCATATAAACCTTTCAGGCTTTCTATATAGTCATTATTTGTTTCCATTATATTATTCGGTTACTGTGTTTTTCGGGAAATCGTATTTGATAATGCTTTTGCCGGCTTTGTAAAAATCGGTCCAGCTATCGGCGTGCAGCTCAAATGCTGCGATGGCGCAGGTGGGCATATTATCGGTAATAAAGCGGTCCCCGTGCTCGATCAAAAATTGGGTAAGCCCGGGGTTATGCGCAACTATAAATATCGTATTGTATTGATCATCGGCGCTGCTGATGATCCTTTCGATCGTTTCGACCGGCGCGTGATAGAGTTGTTCCAGCCATTCGGTTTTACCCTCAAAGTTCATCGCTTCCATGAGGGCTTTGGTGGTCTGTCGCGTGCGCTTTGCGCTGCTGGAGAAGATCAGGTCGGGTACGAGACCATATTGCAACAGGCGTTTGCCCATTTCAGGCGCATTTTTTTGTCCTCTTTCATTTAGTGGGCGGTCGATGTCGGCCTGCCCTAATGTGGCCCAGCTGGATTTGGCGTGGCGGATAATAACAAAACGCTTACTCATGAGGATTAAAATAATTCAGTGAAAAAGCCTGCCCGTCAAATACGCCGTAAGAGTTGTAGTTGATCCAGTCGCCCAGGTTGACATACAAACTTTGTTGTGCAAGGGGTATGGTGAGGGCAAGATGCCGGTGTCCAAATATAAAGTAATCTATGTGTTCTTTATGTAAATAATCTTTGGCGAAGAGGATCAGCCATTCGCGGTCTTCGCCTTTGAAGGCTCCGTCGTGTTGCCCTTCGTGTTTGGCTCCGCGGCGGCTGAGGTAGTTGGCCAGGCCAAGGCCCCAATCCGGGTGTAAGAACCAGGAATACAACCATTTTGAGAAGGGGTGGGCCATAACTGCCCGGATGAATTTATATTTTTTATCACCGGGTCCGAGGCCATCGCCATGGGCCAGGAAGAATTTTTTGCCGTTCACTTCGATTTTTATAGGGCCGAAGTGGATGGGAATATTGAGCTCTTCGGTGAAATAGTCGCGCATCCATAGGTCGTGGTTGCCGACGAAAGCTTCTATAGAGATGCCGGAGTCGGTTAGTGCTGCCAGTTTGCCCAGCAGGCGGGTATAACCTTTGGGCACTACGTTGCGGTATTCGAACCACATATCGAAAATATCTCCGAGGAGATAGATCTTATGAGCCTCGTCTTTGATGCGATCCAGCCAGGCACAGATTCTTTTTTCCCGGGCCAGGCTACCGGCTTTATCGGGGATGCCGAGGTGAAAATCGGAAGCGAAGAATATTTTTTTGCCTTTAGGGAGCTGCATCATGATCTTAATGAAAGCAAAAGTAAATATTTTATTATGAATTCTGGAAAAACTGCTATATTTGCAACCCAATCCACTAGAGAGGTGTCCGAGTGGTTGAAGGAGCTACCCTGGAAAGGTAGTATACGGGCAACTGTATCGAGGGTTCGAATCCCTTCCTCTCTGCAGAGTAATAAAGAGGCTGTCTAAAAAGTCTTTTTAAAAAAAGTTCCCCGGTACTAAAAAAGTATCGGGGATTTTTGTGTTTGTTCGTCAAAAATGAGTATCTTGACGTTGCTCAACAAACTTCTATGAAAGTACTATTCAAATCCTTACCAGCCAATAATCCGGAGCTTTTTCCTGAAAAT
>CAXYKQ010000202.1:0-6164 GCA_964277835.1 uncultured Edaphocola sp.
TTTGAAATAGGAAATGGAATGAAAAAGCCTGTAAGGTTTTCAAAACCTTATAGGCTGCATAGTTTAGCCGTCTTATAGATTTTTACATTAGCCTCCTAGCAATCAATATGCTGAGAGGAGGGAACGGATACATACTTCATCCGCAGCTATTTTAGCTTTGAGAGCATCGAGACCATTCAGCTTTTCTTCCCCTCTTACATAAGCAATGAAGCTGACTTTCAGCTTTTCACCGTAAATATCGCGGTCAAAATCCAGGATATTAACCTCGAGGGTTACATTCCCGTCATCCGTTACCGTTGGCCTTTTGCCAATACTCATCATTCCTTTGAACGTTTGCTCCTGAATGGTGACGAGCACCGCGTAGATACCGATACCCGGTATGAGTATATCTGCATAGTCCGGCTGTAAGTTAGCGGTAGGATAACCGATGGTACGGCCTATTTTATTACCATGTACTACGGTGGCCTCAATTTGATAGGGCCGTCCCAGCATAGCAGTTACCGCCTGCATATTGCCTTCCAGTACTGCATTACGGATCTTCGTGGAGCTCACATGCGCGTCTTTGATCAATTGCTCTTCTATTTCGATAACCGTTACCTGCTCCGGCAGTAAAGATCGCAATATGTCAATGTTACCTTCCCGGTTATGCCCGAAGTGGTGATCATAGCCGATGATAATGGTATGAGGTTTAAACGTGTTGTACAGGAATTCAGTTACATACTCTTTCGAGGCCATCATGGAGAAGTCCCTGGAAAAAGGCACTACGACAATATGGTCAATACCCGCCTGGGTAATTTTATCAATTTTACTGTCCAGGGAGCTCAGCAAGCCCAGCGGTTTATCTGGCTGGATGATCTTGCGCGGATGGGGTTCGAAGGTTAAAACGATACTTTCACCGCCCGCCTTGCGGGCTGCTGCAACAACGTTTGCCAGGATCGCCTTATGTCCTTCATGAACACCGTCAAAAGAGCCGATGGTCAGTACCGGGTTCTTGAATGCCGGTATTTGTTCGGTTGAATAAAATACACTCACGCCGCAAAGGTAATTAATCTACACGTTTTAAATTGATACTCGCTGTAGAGGACAAAATTAAAGGGAATTTTTCGATTGTCACATCTGAAGGGTCCAGGCCGAAGCTGCGCTCTTCACTGATGCTGATGTGTTTTAATACGAAATAGCCATTCATGATGATCCGGTCAAACATCGGTAATTCATTTTCGCGCGAAAGGAATTTTTCGATCACGATAAAGCGGAAATCCCCTTTTACATTTTTCTTACCGAGAGATTCATAACGGCTCAGGATGTTTACTTCCTTGTTCGCCACCAGGTCTTCCACTACTTTTTTGAACATGAGCTGTACCCTTTGTTCTACTTTGAAGCCGAGGCGGAATTCGATGCGGATAATTTCGTTGGGTACAATTGTCTGTACCGAGTATTCCATTGTGTAGGGCTCGTCCAGTACATGTACGTGCACGAACCAATAAATATCTGCACGCTTTGGTTTCTTATAAAGAATAGAGAAAATGATCTTATGCTCGATCTCCCTGTTGTCGTCGGCACTCGAAAGGTAAACCAGGTGCGTTGCATATTTCGGGATCGAACGGTCGTTGGAGAGGTCCTGTATAATGGGGATATAGTCGTTTAGCGGCACAAACTCCACGTAACGGTTCTTGATCTTACGGGACTTATACCAAATATACATAATGCCGAACAGGAAGATGCCAATCACCAGTGTGACGCTGCCGCCATGCTCAAACTTATCCAGGTTGGCCGCGAAGAAGGAGAATTCGATACTCAGGTAGACCAGCAGATAAATCACTATCCAGAACCTGGGGTAACGTTTTACGTACATATAAAAGGCAAAGAGCGAGGAGGTCATGATCATGGTTACCGTAATGGAGAGACCATAAGCGCCTTCCATAGCTTCTGAGCTGCGGAAGTACAAAACGATAAGGCTGCAGCCGACGAATAGCGCCCAGTTAATCTTCGAAATATACAGCTGACCCCTCTCGGTAGAAGGGTACGTAACCTTAAACTTCGGCCAGAGGTTCAATTTGATCGCCTCGCTCACCAGGGAAAAAGCACCGGATATAAGAGCCTGGGAAGCAATAATGGCTGCCAGGGCAGCGATGATAATGCCTGCAGTCCGGTATTGTTCCGGTATGATCTGGAAAAAAGGATTAACATCTTCGGGTAATTTACTGCCGCGATAATTATGCAACAGCCACGCACCCTGGCCTATGTAGTTCAGGATAAGGCAGGATTTGACAAAAATCCAGGAAAGCCTGATATTGCTGCGTCCGCAGTGTCCCAGGTCCGAATAAAGCGCTTCGGCCCCGGTGGTACATAAAAATACAGCGCCCAAGATCCAGAAACCTTTAGGCTCTTCAATCAACAGGCGTATGCCGTAAACCGGGTTGATGGCTTTAAAGATATTAACATCATCAGCAATGTGGATAATGCCCATGAAGGCCATCATGACGAACCAGAGAAACATGACCGGGCCGAAGAGCTTGCCGATCGATTTGGTGCCGAATTGCTGCATGAAAAATACAATGGCCAGGATGCCGATCACGATGGAAACCGTGGTTCGGGTGGGTTTCCCCAAACCTTCTATGGCAGAAGTGATGGTAATGGGCGGAGTAATGAGTCCATCGGCCAGTAGTGCTGCTCCACCGATCATCCCTATAAATACGATACGTTTGGAATGCCGTCTGACGAGTGCGTAAAGAGAGAAAATACCGCCCTCCCCGTTATTATCTGCTTTTAGTGTGAGCCATACATATTTGATCGTGGTTTGTAAGGTAAGCGTCCAAATAATCAGGGAAACACCGCCGACAACGAGCAATTCGTCGATCACTTTATTGCGCACAATAGCGCTCATGGTATACAAAGGAGAAGTTCCGATATCTCCGTAAACGATACCCAGGGCGATGATTAAACCAGCCAGGGATACCTTTTTAGCCTGTGCACTCACAAGATAATAATTTTAGACTGCAAAGGTATAGTACAATTCCGCATATAAACACCAAGTATGGATTGTTTTTTTACTGACATTTTTGTGACAAATAATTTTTAATTCATCAATTCTATTGTACTTTCGCAAGATTGAAAAGCTGTGCGTTTTTGCGTGACAGTTGGAAAATTTATAACTATGTTAATTGTTCAGCAAATTGCATTTATAATTCTACTGCTTGCAGCATCTTTTATCTTTTATAAGAAGATATCCGGTATTCGCCGGAATATCTTCTTAGGGAGAGACCAGGAGTTCTACGGAGATACCAGCCTGAGGTGGAAAAATGTCTTGCTCCTCGCCCTGGGGCAGAAGAAAATGTTTAAAAGGATGACGCCGGCTATCCTTCACTTTTTTGTTTATGCGGGATTCATCATCATTAATGCAGAAATGCTCGAAATCGTGCTGGATGGTATTTTTGGTACCCACCGCATGTTCGCTCCTCTCTTGGGTAGCTTTTATAATATACTCCTGGGTTTATTTGAGTTCCTGGCTTTGACGGTACTCGTTTCCTGCCTGATTTTTTTGATCAGGAGGAATATTACCAAAGTGAAGAGGCTTACGACCGGCGATCTGGCCGGCGGATGGCCTAAGACCGACGCGAACCTGATTTTGATCACCGAGATAGTATTGATGTCCTTGCTATTGATCATGAATGCCTGTGATTATAACTTACAGCAGCTCAACGCCGGTCACTATACACAAACCGGCCCCTACCTGGTGTCCCAGCATATTGCCCCCTTATTTTCGGGCCTGAGTGAAGGAACTTTGGTGGCGGTAGAACGCAGTGCCTGGTGGCTGCACATCGCGGGAGTCCTGGCCTTTTTGAATTATTTACCTTATTCCAAACACCTGCATATTGTTTTAGCCTTCCCTAACGCCTATTATGCTCCGTTGGAGCCGGCCGGGAAAATGCGCAATATGGAAGAGATACAGAAAGAGGTACTATATATGATGGACCCGGCGCAAGCCCCTGCAGAAGTGCCGGTGGAGGATAACCCGCCTAAATTCGGCGCCCGCGACGTTATGGACCTGAGCTGGAAGCACCTTATGGATGCCTATGCCTGTACGGAATGTGGTCGTTGTACGGATTCCTGCCCGGCAAATAAAACAGGTAAATTACTGTCGCCGAGGAAGATCATGATGGATACCCGCGACAGGGTAGAAGAAGTGGGTGCCAATATTGATACCAATAAATCATTTGTAGACGACGGTAAATCCTTATTACACGATTATATCAGCGTAGAAGAGCTTAGAGCCTGCACCAGCTGTAACGCTTGTGTAGAAGCCTGCCCGGTGAGCATTAATCCTTTAGATATCATATTTGAGCTGCGTAGAAGCCTGTATATGGAAGAAAGTAATGTGCCGCAGGAATGGATGCAGATGTCCAGTAACATTGAAAATAATATGGCGCCCTGGAAAATGAGTCCCGATGACAGAGATGCCTGGGCCAGGAGCTAATAGTAAATTGTTCAGAAAAACAGAATTATCATTAAATTTTATATAGAATGATGGTAAAAACGATGGCCGAGTTCATGGCCGAGGGTACGGAACCGGAAGTGTTGTTTTGGGTAGGATGTGCCGGCAGCTTCGACCAGCGAGCACAGAAAATTACAAAGGCATTTGTACAGATTTTAAATAAAGTAGGCGTATCTTTTGCCATTTTGGGTAACGAGGAAATGTGTACAGGCGACCCGGCAAGGCGTGCGGGTAACGAGTTCCTGTTCCAGATGATGGCCTACAATAACATACAGGTATTGAACGGATATGGTGTGAAACGGATCGTTACGGCTTGCCCGCATTGCTTCAATACGATCAAAAATGAATACCCGGCCCTTGGGGGACAGTATGAAGTGATTCATCATGCAACTTTTTTACAAGACCTGATCAATAAAGGAAAGATCGTGATGAAAGGCGGCGGGGCATTTAAAGGCCGGAAGATCACCTACCATGACAGCTGTTACCTCGGCCGTGCCAATAATATCTACGAGGCGCCGCGTGAGGTACTGGAAGCGATGGATGTGGAGCTGGTGGAAATGAAACGCTGTAAGACTAATGGCTTATGTTGCGGAGCCGGGGGTGCCCAGATGTTTAAAGAAGAAGAACCGGGAACGACCAGGGTGAATTTTGAAAGAAGTAAAGAGGCCATAGATACCGGTGCTACGATAATCGCCGCGAATTGTCCTTTCTGTACAACGATGCTTATGGATGGCGTTAAAAACGCAGAGCAGGAAGACTCCGTACAGGTGCTGGACATTGCCGAGATGATCGCGCAAAGCCTGGAAGACTAGGCTAACCCGATTAGTAATAAATAATAAAATTTGTGGCCCGGAATTCTTTTCTGCGGCCATTATTATTTTTACACTACTTTGATATTTATTGATATTAATGGTTAAATTTGGTAAAAATTGAATTATGAAAATGCTGGGAAAATTATTTGCTTGTGCAATAGTGTGTATTACTTGTGTTTCCTGTAAAAATGATTATTCTTGCAATTGTATAAGTTATAATAACGGAGCGGTAAAAAATACAGATACCTTATTGCCTAATTTGATCAAAAAGGATGCTATTTATTTTTGTGATAAATTGGAATCAGATTGGCTGCAGGCGAACCTAAGGGGGGATAGCGATGATACAATATATAATTGCAACCTAAATAGAGTGAAATAGAAAAATAAAATAAAGTATTGTAATATTTAAATTGGTAAATTCAGAGATAGAACACGTATTGTTAAATTAAAATCAGCAGCAATTGACAGAACACATCATTAATCTTGAGTCTGTTAACCCAATAGAGTTTTTCGGGGTTAACAATGGAAAATTTGAGTTGGTAAAGAAACGTTTCCCCCTATTGAAGATCTTATCCCGGGGTTCACAAATAAAGATCGCCGGACACCCCGATGAAGTAGCGCTGGCAAAAGAAAAGATAGACCTGATTATCCAATACCTGGAAAAGAATGGTCACCTGTCCGAAGATTATTACCAGACTATCCTGGGTGATGCAGACGGGCTTGATGAAGACAGCAGTAACAGCAGTAGTATTTTGGATATCGAAAATAATAATAACATAATTGTTTTTGGTAATAATGGTAAAGTAGTTAAAGCAAAAACGAAGAACCAAAAATTATTGGTTACCACTTCCGAAAAAAGT
>CAXYKQ010000203.1:0-4929 GCA_964277835.1 uncultured Edaphocola sp.
ACCTAAACGTAAGCGCCAAAATAAGAAAAACAGCATTATTGCATTAAATATACTCAAATATGAGTACAATAACTCCATAGCTGCGTAATCATATTAATAAATCACAAATACCAATTACAAAAAAATAGCTGCCCTTTTTGGACAGCTACGTTATTTCGTTGGTTACCGGGTCATTTGATAATACTGCTCCAGCAATTCGCCGTAGCTCAGCTCCCCTGCAAACTTATTGTGCCCCAGGAAATCCCTGAATTTCAGTAATTCTTCCTCGGTAATCAGTATGCACTTGATTTTATCATATTCCAGCTTATCCCAATCGATAATTTTAACGGATAATGTGTCGAAAGTCGCTTTAGACAAGCGTATAGCGGGATATAATTCAGATTGTTTAACCTGATCAAATATATCAAAAACTTCGCCGTAGGTCGGAAATTCGCCACTATTTTTTAAAGAGGCGCTGATGATTTCGCGGAGGTAATCTTTATCCATGATCTGCTGATCGATAGCATCCCAATCACCACAATCCGCCAGCTTTTGCCGGTCTACCTCAAGCAATGAATCCAGGAGTTGGACATTTTGAAATGCAGCGCTGACCGCCAGCAATTTACCGGACAGGCTATCACATCCGGTCTTATCCCGGGCTAAAGAAGGCAAACTCCACAATAATATAATAAGACCAAACATCTTTTTCATAATCCGGTTAATGTCCTTTTACAATACCGAAATAAGTTTGCACCAGTAATACAATACCGAGGCCAAAGATGCAGGCTGCACTTATTTTATTGATGTACATGATCTTGCGCAGGTTCAACTTATGCCTGATTTTGTCTGCGAGAAATACTTTAAGGAAGTCGACACCCAATACCAAACCCAGGCAGACTCCGAACAATACAAATTTGTGAGAGATTTCTACCGAAGGTCCCGCCAGTAAAGCGACGGCACCTACCCAGGTAAGCACTACACCGGGATTTAAACTGTTCATTAAAAAGCCGCTCAGCCAGATCTGGAAATAAGCACTCGTGCTGATTTTTGCTTCTTTTTGTTCCCGGTTCGGCTTTTTAGGCTTGAATTTTTTAAGTAATCCATATAAACCCATGATAATAAACAGGGAGGATCCAATATAACCTACCGGCTTTTGATGGTGTTCCAGGAAAGTCATCCATTGGGTGGCCAGGTTTGCTAAAGCAACATACATGATGTCACTCACGCTCACCCCTAAAACGAAAGCCAATCCTGCTTTATAACTATGATGAATACTATAGCGAATAATCGCGAAAAGAGTCGGTCCGACCGAAATGGCCATGAACAAACCTAACATCGCGCCTTTTATTGCTGCTTCTGAATAAGTCATTCAAAGGTTTTTAATTAAAGTATATGCCTTTAATCCAAATCCGATCAGGCTTTCTTAAAATCACTGGTGAAATGGAATTCAATATCCGGGTTATTCTGACGCTCTGTATTTAAAAACCATTCACTCTGCGCCAAATATACAAGATTCCCGTCTTTATCTTCCATTATATTTGCTTGTTTGAAACGGACAAATTCGTCAATTTTCTTTTTATCTCCCGTAATCCAGCAAGCTTTATAAAAGGCCAGCGGAACAAAATCTACGGAAGCGCCGTATTCCTGTAACAAACGATATTGGATCACTTCGAACTGCAGCTCTCCTACGCAACCGATGATCTTACGGTTACCACCATGCTGGGTGAATAACTGGGCAACCCCTTCATCCGTCAACTGCGCAACGCCTTTTTCCAATTGTTTGGTCTTCATCGGGTCCTTGTTGACCACCTCCCGGAACATCTCCGGGGAAAAGCTCGGCATACCCGTGAACATAAAGCTTTCGCCCTCGGTAAGGGTATCGCCTATTTTAAAGTTGCCGGTATCAAATAAACCAACCACATCGCCCGGATAGGCGTCTTCCACAATTTCTTTACTACGGGCCATAAAGGTATAAGGGTTACTGAATTTCAGGTCTTTACCTAAACGTACATGTTTATAGTTTTTATTTCTCTCCAGCCTGCCGGAACACACCCTAAGGAAAGCGATCCGGTCCCTGTGACGCGGATCGAGGTTAGCATGGATCTTAAAGATAAAGCCGCTGAATTTCGCATCATTCGGGCACACCTCTTTTACCGTGGTTTCCCGGCATTTAGGATTAGGGGCGATACGCACGAAGGTGTCCAACATCTCCCGGATACCAAAGTTATTTACCGCTGAGCCGAAGAATACCGGTGCGACCTGTCCATTAAGGTAAGCCGTTACATCCAGCTCGCCGTAAACGCCTTCCAGAAGGTCTACATCCTCTCTTAACTGTTCTGCATCCTTAGCCCCTACCCGCTGATCTAAAACGGGATCAGACAAATCTCCGATGGCAATACTATTGTCTTCTATTCCTTTCTGGTTAGGGGAAAAGAGGTTCAGGCTTTTTTCATAAAGATTGTATACCCCTTTAAACTCCCGGCCCATATTAATCGGCCAGGTTAGCGGGTGTAATGGTAAGTTCAGTTCCTTTTCTATTTCATCCATAAGGTCGAAAGGGAATTTACCGTCACGGTCCATTTTATTGACAAAAACGATCACCGGTGTGTCCCGCATCCGGCAGACCTCCATAAGGCGATGGGTTTGCTCTTCCACCCCGTTTACGGCGTCGATCACCAGGATTACCGAATCCACTGCCGTCAAAGTACGATAGGTATCTTCTGCAAAGTCTTTGTGCCCCGGGGTGTCCAGGAGATTTACCAGAATATCTTTATATTCAAAAGTCATTACAGAGGTAGCTACAGAGATACCTCTCTGCCGCTCGATCTCCATAAAGTCAGAGGTGGCACCTTTCTTGATTTTATTACTTTTCACCGCTCCTGCAACCTGTATCGCACCCCCGAACAATAAAAATTTCTCGGTCAATGTAGTTTTACCTGCATCGGGGTGGGCAATAATGGCAAAGGTCTTCCTGCGGTTTATTTCTTCTTGATATTTCATTAATATATAATTCGGCAGCAAAGATAAGCGATAAGCCTCTAAAGATCTTTAAATGTTTCCGCCGCAATTATAAGTTTACAAGTTCTTTAAATGCTCTCACGGGCCGGGGCAAAGCTCCTCCGATTCCTGGTCCGAAAACCCGCCCTGGACCAACAGGCCGCGCCATACCTTAAGCCGCAACCGAAACTTCAAGGCATTAATAAGCTATAATCTTAATGCTCTCCCAACGGAGGACAAGCCGTTTGCTTTCTTTGCCAGAATTACTATTACTTTATGCTTTATAAAAAATTGAGCGCATTTGCTCATTGCATTAGTCCTGCGGGAGGTAATGGCTTGCAGTAAATAAAACAGATCGGTTATAGGACATAAGATGCTTTAAGCAACCTCTGTATTTTTAAGGGGCGTGCATCTTGCTAAGCGGAAATAATATTCCAAATGATGTGCTGACACCCACGCTACTTACTTTACGACATCTGCGTAAGCAATAGTTTTATCATAACGGATATTCGTTATAGCATTACCTTGCGGGTATAATTTTTGCGCTTCTGAATCTAGTTGGCGCGCTATGCTTTCTTCGTTTTTAATACCTAAAGTATTATAAATAGGAACTGAAACCGTGCCTAATATTTCACTATTGGCGCCGTGCGCAACAGGGAGCACACGTGGCTCTTTAAACCGGCTGCAAGCATACACTGTAGTGGTAAGCGGTAAAAGGAAAATAAGCAGCTGGCCGTACCTGAATTTATTAAATGTACCTAGTTTACCCATTATTAATTTTTGTAACCGGAACTGTTTATCTATATTTTTCATGGAGATTCCGGAGTGGTACAAATTTCTGTATTGCTTTTAGTATATCCTATACTGGAATTCCTGTATTTTACCTCCTTTTTGAACATTATTTATGCCCTGAATGATCTTTCTAAAACAAGTGAGGCAATGCGACAACCGCGGTTTCCTTAATACCTCCCGGGCATTGGTCCAGGAATGGATGATGATGGGAGGTAAGGATGAAACATTTTTTACCGGTTGAAGGGCATAAATACTAAAAGATAATTGGATTGTCAATCATTATTGTTAATGCAGTTCCGACCGGGAGTGTTGTCCCGGCATACAAGAATATAATTATCACAAGCGATCATTGGTGTGGCTTTATAATACGCTATTGCGTGATCCAGTAAAATAAGAATAGATACCGCTTTAACCTGGAAACACAGGAGCGTCGGCAGCGATTCATGATTTTTCCTTTTCAGGTTGCGTTACCGGCAGAACCATCCGGTACCTTAATCACTGAGCGGATGAAAATTGTTGCTCCATTATTGGCGCGGCTGTTTGCATCAAAAAAAAATTCCGGGACAAAGCCAGGCTGGGAAGAGTCGTTTGAAACGATTCCTTTGAAGCAGGAAAAAGCAGCGTTATGTAAACCGGAAGTGAGCCCTGATATATTTACATTATTCGCGGCACTGCCATGGATTTTGGATTACCGGGGATTCCGGATAAAATCAATATAGTTAGACAGCATCAGCTTGTAATCTTAGCCGGGGAAACAATAATTGAAGCCTGAACAGCATAATTAGTCAAAAAATTTAGGGAATTCCCGTATAGGAAATATAAATAATTACTCAGACCTTTGCTTTATATACGCAACTAAAGATTAATAAAGAATATGCCTGGCGTATCAGTGAAAGTCTGATGTTTATCTCTCTCAACAAGGTAAAAGGTAATAGGTGGCGACCAGGCATTTTTCCATTCTTTTCAAAATTTCCCATTAACCGAGCCACACTTCCATTGTAACAACGTATCATCCTGCAGTAATACCATTAGATTACACTAATGCACCGGGATAAAATGCCGGTGACCCATAAAATAGAACATGCCTGGCGCATTGACCCGGCGGGGAAATTATAAATAATGTGCTGCTGGACGACAGGAGCCGCCAGGCCAGCTAAACCT
>CAXYKQ010000204.1:0-3069 GCA_964277835.1 uncultured Edaphocola sp.
CTAATCACTTTTCACTAATCACTTTTTTACTAATCACTTTTCACTTTTTACTAATCACTAACAACTTCTCACTTCTCACTTCTCACTTCTCACTTCTTGTTAATCACTAATCACTTCTCACTAATCACTTACTCCCCATAGCCCATGTTTATCCACAGCGTTTGCAGTATCAGCAGATTACCGGTAATAAAAACAGGCGAACCTTTGCCTGAAATAGCTGCCGCTTCCGTTGAAGTCCGGGAACCGGCTTATTCAGCCTATATACCGCCTATGCAATCCCGGCGAATGAGTAAAGGGTTGAAAATGGGACTTACCGCGGCCTTAGACTGCCTGCAAACAGCAGGAATCAGCCCGGAGCAGTTAAAAGCTATTGAAGTAGGTACCTCTTATGGTTTATTGAAAGACAGTGAAACCTTCCTGGATAATATGATCGTTCACCAGGAATCCGCGCTTACGCCCACCGCGTTCATCCAGAGCACCCATAACACGGTTTCCGGCGCTATTGCCTTGTCGCTTAAAAGCCATGTCCATAACATGACTTTCAGCCAGAAAGGCCATTCCTTCGAAAGCGCGTTGACAGACGCAGAGCTGGCCTTAGCCGGCGATGAAACTGATTATGTATTGCTGGGCGCTGTTGAGGAGAAAGTGGCTACCCTGGAGTGGCTGGTGCAGCATAAAGTGGCGGAAGGATTGCAGGTAGGTGAAGGTGCTTCCTTCCTGTTGATCAGCAATAAGCCGGATAATGCCATTTGCCGGCTGAGCCATAATAAAATTTTTAAAACAAGAAACCCGGATGTCGCCTCAGAACAATTGAAGCAGATCATCGCGGAGCATAGTTGGCAAAAAAGAGGGCAATGCCCGGTTGTTATCTGGAACAGCCTGAACCCCGGCATCCTGAATTATACTTCCAATATAATGGACATTTCCGGCATCGTCGGCTACAATCCTACCGGAGCAGCCCAGGCCCTTGTAATTGGTGCAAAAACCTGTCAACAGCAGCAATGCCCGGTGATTGTGGTGAACCAGTTTGATGAATACTGGTCCGTGTTCGAGTTGAATCAGGCTTGAATCAAAATATACCTCAATACCAGGGATTAGATAGTTACACCGGTGTATCGGCCACCGGGTCTGCTTTATCTTTTTTCCTGCTTCCTTTCTGGGCCCTGATGCGGCTCAGCGTTTCCTGCGAAATCCCCAGGTAAGAAGCAATATCGCCCAAAGGCGCACGGGCTACTACTTCAGGCGCATGCACCGTAAGCAGCTGGTAACGCTTTTCCGCCGGCTGGAAGAGCACGGAATACATTTTCTCAGAAAGCACAACCAGGAGTTCGTAGGTGAGCTTCCGGCCAAAACGTTCAAACTGGTGGTAATGCGTAAACAGGTCTTCCAGCTCCTGCAAGGTGATCGTATAGACCAGCGAGTCTTCCAGGAATTCAAGGTTTAGCAAGCTTGGTTTTTTTTGAAAAAAACTATCATTAGCCGTAATAAAGTCGCCCTCTTTGCTGAACCACCCCGTGATATCCTTACCCTCCCGGTGGTAATACAATTTAGCCATCCCCTCAGCGATGTAATAAAGCTTTTTGTAAGTGGAACCGCTTCGTTCAACGATTTCTTTCTTCCTGAACCGTTCTTCGCGGAACCGGCTTAAAATATCCGGTAAAATAGCGTCATCAATAGCCGCGTATGCTGATAGGGCTTCCTGTAATGGTTTCATTATTGATCTGATCTTGTTTAAACTGTCGGATGGGCAATTGTCCGGGCAAATGGTGCTTCTGTACCTTGCCCTTATTTCGGGCAATAACACTATGAAAATACAAAATTTGATCCATATCAAAATCTTAAATTAAAATTTGCTTTTTTGATATAGGTCAAAAAAAATGTCATCTAATAAATCTTAATTGCAGTAAAGAATCGAATCCATAAACATTAATCTAATTATACGTTAAAGATGAAGAGAACGATCAGGAAAGTAGCCGTTTTAGGTTCCGGGGTGATGGGTAGCCGCATTGCCTGTCATTTCGCCAACGTGGGTATTGAAGTGCTGTTGCTGGATATAGTGCCCAAAGAGCTTACTGCAGCAGAACAGGCAAAAGGGTGGAGCATGGAACACAAAGCCGTGCGCAACCGGGTGGTCAATGATGCTTTGCAAAGCGCCCTGAAGTCCAATCCTTCGCCGATCTACCTGCAGTCCTTTGCCAAAAGGATCCATACCGGCAACTTCGACGATAATATGAAAGATATTGCGGCCTGCGATTGGGTAATAGAGGTAGTCGTCGAAAACCTGAAGATCAAACAACAGATTTTTGAGCGGGTAGAACAATACCGTAAACCGGGCACCTTAATAACCACCAATACCTCCGGTATTCCCATTCACCAGCTTACGCAGGGAAGAAGCGAAGATTTCATACAGCACTTTTGTGGCACCCACTTTTTCAACCCGCCACGCTACCTGCGGCTTTTGGAGCTTATCCCTTCACAGCAGACAGACCCCGAAATCGTCCGCTTTTTAACAGACTTTGGTAAACGTATTTTAGGCAAGAGTATCGTGATCTGTAAAGACACCCCGGCATTCATAGCTAATAGAGTAGGCGTATTCGGTATCATGGATATCGCTCACCTGGTGGAAAAGCTGGAGCTGACCGTTGAAGAAGTTGATAAATTCACCGGGCCGGTGATCGGACATCCGAAATCGGCCACCTTCCGCACCAGCGATGTGGTAGGACTCGATACCCTGGTGCACGTTGCGAATGGCCTCTATGAAAACTGTCCCGAAGATGAAGCCCGGGATCTGTTTCAACTACCGGCATTCATGGACAAGCTGAACCAGAACAAATGGTTAGGCGATAAAACCAAACAAGGCTTTTATAAAAAAGTAAAAAACGATCAGGGCAAATCGGAAATCCTGGCCCTGGACCTGAATACCTTCGAATACCGTGCGGCTCAAAAAGTAAAATCGGCTACGCTCGAAATGACTAAGCCCATTACCGATCTGAATGCAAGACTTAAAATGCTGGTTGCGGGCAAAGACAAAGCGGGCGCTTTCTACCGGGCGTCCTTCTCGGGTTTGTT
>CAXYKQ010000205.1:0-2795 GCA_964277835.1 uncultured Edaphocola sp.
AGGGCGTAGAACGCATTTGCAAACTCAGGAATGTCAGCTACCAGGTAATGGCCGATGCCCAGTATGCCGGTATTCTTGAAAAAATCGCCAACCCGGATTTTAACGGGGATATTATTAAACTGGAAAAAGTTCCCAAGATAGCTGTCTACACGCCTAAATCCAAATTGCCCTGGGATGATGCCGTGACTATGGCGCTTACTTATGCAGAGATCCCCTATGACAAAGTGTATGATGACGAACTGTTGGAAGGCAAACTGGCAGAGTATGACTGGCTGCATTTGCACCACGAGGATTTTACCGGCCAGTTCAGCCGGTTCTGGAGCGCTTACCGGAATTTTACCTGGTATAAGGAAGATGTGAAGGTGCAGGAAGACATAGCCTTTAAACACGGGTTTAAAAAAGTTTCCCAGTTAAAACTCGCAGTAGCCAGGAAGATCAGGGATTTTGTGGCTGGTGGCGGATACCTGTTCGCCATGTGTTCCGCTACAGATACTTATGATATCGCGCTGTCTGCGGAAGGAGTGGACATCTGTGACGTACCCTACGATGGCGACCCTATGGACCCCGGCGCACAGCAAAAGCTCAATTATGATGCCTGCTTTGCTTTTAAGGATTTTATCCTCGACAGAGATCCTACGAGTAATGAACATTCATCTATAGACAACACCTTTCTTCGGGCAAATGATGAATCGAACGACTATTTCACCTTGTTTACTTTTTCGGCAAAATTTGATCCGGTACCTTCTATGCTGACCCAAAACCATACCACTACCATAAAAGGATTTATGGGACTGACCACAGCATTCCGCAAACCGGTGATCAAAAGCAATGTAGTAGTGATGGGTGAAAATAAGTCGCAGGACGAAGCCCGGTATATCCACGGTGAGTTCGGCAAAGGTACTTTTACTTTCTATGGCGGACACGACCCGGAAGATTACCGGCACCAGGTAGGAGATCCGCCTACCGAGCTTTCTTTACATCCTACCTCACCGGGATATCGTTTAATTCTTAATAATGTACTGTTCCCCGCAGCTAAGAAAAAGCACCGCAAAACCTAGAAATATGCGCAGGAATGCGTAATTTTACACAATTATTACACTATTAATTTAACTTTTTATATCAGATGAACAACGAATGGCCGCTTTGGGAAATTTTTGTGCGTAGCAAAACGGGTTTAGATCATAAACATGTAGGCAGCCTGCATGCAGCCGACGCACAAATGGCGATGGAAAATGCGCGGGACGTATACACCCGCCGTATGGAAGGCGTAAGCATCTGGGTGGTAGAAAGCCAGCATATTCATGCCTCTAACCCGGATGATGCAGCGGCTATGTTTGACCCTGCAAATGATAAAGTATACCGTCACCCGACTTTTTATAACCTTCCTAAGGAAGTTGAATACATGTAATTGTTCAAAAAGAAGCATTCCATTAAATATATGTCAGTAAGCAAGCTACACTATGTCCTCCAGTTAGCAGATAATGCCCTGGTGCTGGGCCATAGGATCAGTGAATGGTGCGGGCACGGCCCGATCCTTGAACAGGACATTGCCATCACCAATACCGCCTTGGACCATTTAGGACAAGCCCGCTCCTTATTTCAGTATGCGGCAGCATTGTATAATAATTTAAGTGCTGAAGAAAAACAGCAGGCTTTTGCCAACTTTACGCTTGATGCGGGTAAAACTGCGGATGAAGATACCTTGCCTTACCTGCGGGATGCCTGGGACTATAAAAATATACTTTTGGTAGAGCAGGCTAATGAAGACTGGGCCTATACGGTTACCCGCTCTTTCTTCTACGACAGCTTTATGGTTTTATTTTATAAAGCCCTGCAAAGCAGCAAAGACGAAACATTAGTCGCTATAGCGGAAAAATCCCTGAAAGAGGTGAAATATCACCTCAAATGGAGTAGCGAATGGATCATTCGCCTTGGTGACGGTACCGAAGAAAGCCACGAAAGGGTGCAGCATGCAGTTAACGATCTGTGGGCCTACAGCGGTGAAGTGTTCTTGCCCTCAATCGCTGAAAAAGAAATGATTGAAGCCGGAATTGCGGTACCCGTAGACAACCTGAAAAGCGAGTGGCTCCATAATGTAACCCAGGTGTTGTCTGAAGCTACTTTGGCGCTGCCGCCTGTTGATGCCTGGATGCACCGTGGGGGTAAGCAGGGCACACATACTGAAAATTTGGGATTTATTCTGGCTGACCTGCAATACGTGCAGCGTGCGTATCCGAATATGTCCTGGTAAACTTTATGAATTTTATCAATCGGGCTGCCTCAAAAAGGTGGCCTTTTTTTATGGCTAAAGGAGATCAATTGCGGCCTTGAGACGTATATATATGGGCCTAATGTTTCAAATTTTGCCTGATTTTTATTAATTTACGCACTATTCCCTCAAAAAATGAAAATCGATGATATTAACCATTTTTTCCGGGTTGATTTTGGCCTTATTTTGCGTTCCGTTTGGCAGGCAAATAAACAAAAAGCTATCTAACTTCCTGTTTCTCGTCCCCCTGTCAGGGTTTATTTACTTCGCACTGCAATTGCCGCTTATATTAGCGGGCCAGACGAAGACCATACGTTATGAGTGGGTGCCTACTTTCGGGATTAACCTTGATTTTTATCTGGACGGGCTCTCTTTATTATTCAGCCTGTTGATCACGGGCGTCGGCACTTTAATCTTTCTGTATGCCGCGGCTTACCTGAAAGGCCGGCAATACCTGTCGCGGTTTTACGGTTATCTCGGCCTTTTTATGACGGCGATGCTGGGATTGGTATCTTCTAATAATATC
>CAXYKQ010000206.1:0-4229 GCA_964277835.1 uncultured Edaphocola sp.
CTTTTCAGCATCTGTATCTTCACTACGTAAAGTTTGATTTAGTGAATGAAGGATTATCTTTTGATTTCAAGCTGGAAAGTGTTGCAAAAGCAGCGGAAACAAAGCGATTGGAATATATTTTTAAAATGAAGCCAAAGAATATCTTTCAAAAAATTCACCAATTAGAAGAGAGTGGGGAGCCTATGTTCTCTATACAGATCGCAGATGATTTCCCTACAGTAGATATCTCCAAGCTAAAGGCATCAGATCTATTTTCCATACCTGCCGCGAAGCCCGCCCAAACTTACAACTTCAAAAAACGCCCCGCTAAGTCACAGGAAATTGACCTGCATATAGAGGAACTGGTAGCCGACTACCATGGAATGTCGAATGCACAAAAGATGGAAGCACAGCTTCAAGCCTGCGAATTAGGGATCATTGACGCCTACCACAACCAACTGCCATCGATTGTGATCATTCATGGAATCGGGGCCGGGAAGCTGAAGGAAGAAGTGCACCGGCTGCTTAAATCCATGAAGAAACAGGTGCGCCAATTTGAAAATAAATATAGCCAGAAGTACGGTTTCGGTGCGACTGAAGTGTTTTTACGATATATTTAATATAAATTTTAAATTATTGATTATTAATTATTAATTTAAACTAACTGATCTAAAATATAGACTTAAAATTAAGATTAATTCTGGGTATTAGCATCCAGGTATTTTGTCAGCAAAAGAGCATCCCCCTTAACTGTAGTTACTTGAAAACCTATCTTTTTGGCAAACTTTAGGGCATTAAGATTTTTCTTTTCGGTTTTGGCAATGATCTTATCCACTAAGTATTGCTGTTGTGCCCGGGCGATCAATAATTCAAAAGCGGCTTTCATGATTCCTTTTCCCCAATAGCCGGGGAGCAGCGCACCACCAATCTCGATCTCCCGGTTTGACCGGTCCCAGTCATGCAGCGCACAGTCCCCGATAATTACATCCGGGGCATCTGCCAACCGGATAGCGAAGATTTCATTGCACAGGGCTACAATATCTTGTGTAAACTCAAGCGGTGTTTTATCGCCGGTAACGGAATGTGCCGGGGTCGAGTCGGGATTATATAAACGATAAAACGCTAAGGCATCTTTATCACTCAGCGGTTTTAGTATAATATGATCTTCAATCAATACAGTATCCATATTGTTCCGTGTAATTTTATCCTGAATCCAGGTCTAGGTCTATAAGTTGTCGTTTCCTTTTCCTGTCTGATTTTCGCCGGTAAGACTTAACTCTTAGTCCATCCCTGTTTTATCGCTGTCAAAATACATATGACTATCTGCCTGAACCGAGTCTTTCCGCACCATTACCCCCTCCAAATGACACCCCTCATACCCACAAGTATGCTTCTAATAAATGCCAAAATTGCGATGCCGGATCTTTTTATCTGCCAGTATTTTTTGTTGGTTTTTCCGGATATCTTTCCAGACCCTTTGCTCCTCGCCTTTAGTCAAATTTTGGCCTAACGTACACCTACCATATAGGTGTTAGGATCTTTAAGTTGCAAAAAATCAAATGTCTTTTTAAACATAATCAATTTTCCTTCAATAGTTAGCCCTTCATGTTCTGTAAGAGAACGATAAAGACCGAGTGTATTAAAATCTTTATATTTCTCATGGTTGTCAATACAATGAATGTATTGTTCTAAAGTAAGTTGGTTAAATGGTCTTCCTATTTTCATATTAACGGGTAAGCCTTAGTAATAATAAAGCAAAATACAAAAAATCCGGCTTTTGCCCATCAACGTTTTGACTTCAACCGGCTTAAGGTTTCCTGGGATATATTCAGGTAAGTGGCTACTATCTTATTGGGTAGCCGCTGTACAACTTCACGATTGGTCTCCAATAGCTGCCGGTATCTTTCTTTAGCATCAAGTGTTAAGAAGGACATCAGCCGGTTGGTGTTATTGACATAGGCCTTTTCCAGGTAATGCCGGTAAAAATTTTCCCAGGAGGGGATAATTTCCAGTAAATGATAAAAGTCTTTGTGCGTAATATAAAGCAATGAAGAAGGGATTAATGCCTGGACAAATTCTAAAGAAGGAGCTTTGGCAATAAAGCTACTGAGACAGGTGGCAAAGTTATTTTCGAAGGCGATATAACGGGTTGCTTCCTGCCCGTCTTCGGTAATGAAAAAGATGCGTAAACAACCCTGGCCAACGAAAAAGGTCCGTTGGCTGGTTTGTCCCTGCATCACTAATAGTTCATTCTTTTCTACCTCCATAGGTTTGAAGCAAGCGAGAATGGTAGCTAACTCCTCATCGGTAGGCGTAATAATTGCTTTAATGTAATCAATAAGCTGCTGCATGGTGGCTCTTATATACAATGAATATACAAAACAATTTGTCCTTTTAAGATTTGGTGATCACTTTTTCTGCCAGCTTACGGGCATTAGGGATGATAACGAAAGCGGCCAGGTAGGCGACCGGCAGCATCACACTCCAGGCTTTCAGGAATTTTAAGAACCAGTCGTTGCCAAAGCCATAATTACGCATGAGGCCGACAAAAGCCATAATGAGGGTCATCGGGATTACCACGAATAAGGTGTTGAGATACTTGAAGTACTTTTTGTTCATGTTTAATGGTTGTTTAAATCGTTAATTGATGCTGCAAAATTGTCCCAACGAAAAAACATAAACGTTGATATAAGTCAAAAAATGGATTTGCTTGTCTAAACAGGAAATTGTTTATCTAAAAATTACACAAATCAGCCTGTTGCGTCATCTCGGCCCAGCGCGTGGCGATCAGCTTGGCATAATCGATGTAGAAAAGGCCGTAATTACCAATCGAGTAACCTTCATTCACCTCCACAACCAGTAACTGTCCTTTATCGGTCAGGCCGAAATCGATCGCATAACCTGCCGGTGCATTTTCATAAGCTTTTACGGCTGCTTCCATGACTTTGTAATCATATTGGCCTCTCCAGTCGCCCTTATAAGGTCGCACACCTAGAATCTCCTGGTACCGCACAAACACCCGCCATTCGCTCACAAAACGGACCGGTTCCGAAACCCATACCGGTACATTATTTTCCAGGTCACCACAACCTACCAGGTCAAAAGTGCTTTTAACATGCCGCCCGGTGAATTTTTTAAGTTGTCCTTTGGGTTTAACAAATACATCCCAGGATTCAGGCTTGTTCGCAATTTCATCTATGGTGGCGACATATATTTTACGTCCATAAAATTCAGACAGGCAGGGTGGGTAATCGTTGTGTTCCGGCACTTCGAATCCCAATTTCTTTAAAGCCTTTTGCACAAAGCCGATACCGCCGAAGAATATATTATTTTCAGCAACAATCAACTGGTCTAAATCGGTTACCTCCACCAGTTCAAAACCCATATTATAAAAGGCTTCCATACCCGCATAAAAGCTGATATTACCGGGTTCACCATGTTTTAAGGTTTCTATATATAAGATCATTTTATATCAATATTATATTTAAGCTTAGGTCTAAAGTTTGCTTGTTCCTGCTCTTTCCACATCTAAAAATTTTGTTTCTGGGATAACGGACTTTAAGCGGGCTATAATGGTTTCATTTAAAGTAAGTATTTGGATTTCACCGGAATAATGAATATGAAATAAAAGGTTTCCGGCTGCATCCATCATATGGTAATCAAAAAAAGCAGCATCACATTTAGTAACGACATAAAAATGGGTAACAAAATCTTTGATTTCTTTGAGCGAAACCTGTACTGCGCCGTGAAATTTCACACTTATCCCGATCTGATCAAAATACTGTACAGCTTCACATAAAGGTTTAAAATCTTTCCTGGCTTTGGTACGTTTTGAAATCCAGGGTTTATTGATTTGCCCTAATACGATTAAATGTTCAATGGCGAGTAGTTGGATTAACTTTTTAAATTCGGTGGCTATGTGTTTACTTGTCGCATTTTCCAACTTTATCCAGTAACAGCTATAGGTTTTGGGATAATAAACAAGCTCTGTCTCCGTGCTTTCATCATATTCCTGTAAAGGCAAATTCCTGAATTGGATCAGGGCAAGATCTCTTTTTATTTTTACCGGCATATTGTGTTTCAGGTTTAAAGTCGATGATCAATTAGCCAGAAACGCTAATATATATTCAGCTGTTTGCTACGGCTCGGCCAGTGGCGCGTAGGTTTTACTATCCTTAATATCTTCCGGGAATGCCTGGTACCATGCATTAGATGCCCGTATCACCTCCTTGTGGGTTATAAGCCGCATA
>CAXYKQ010000207.1:0-5211 GCA_964277835.1 uncultured Edaphocola sp.
AGAACGGGCCAGTCGCTCGGGATCATCTACGAGTTAAACAGGAAGCATAAAAACATAATTAAGATCGGTGAATAGAAATCTGACTTACACATATTGGTTGAAATCTTTAAGTTTAGTATTGGCCCTATGGGGAGTAGTCTCCTGTGCCTCTTATAAAAATCATTTGCCGGATAAGGACACCCTTTACGTAGGCAGCAAACTTAAAGTGATCGACAGCCAGATTACAGAACGCAAGACACTGGAGGAAGAACTGAAAGAAGCGCTGAGGCCAAAACCGAATAAGAAAATATTTGGTTTGCGGTTTAAGCTGGGCGTTTACAATACTGTAGGCGAGCCGAAATCGGAAAAAGGTATGCGGAAATACCTGCGGGATAAAATAGGGGAACCTCCCGTGCTTGGTAGTACGTTTAACCTGGGCAGGAACCAGAGTATTCTTTACAATAAACTACAGAATAATGGTTATTTTAACCCTGAGGTAAGGGCGAAAAGAATAGATGATTCTGTGTCCCGGAAAACATCCGGGGAGTTTGAGGTAATCGCCGGTAAGCGGAAATATTTCAGGTCGATAGATTTCCTGGATGGAGATACCTCAGATATCGCCATCGAGATAAGAAGCGTGGCAGAAGGTACACTGATCAAAAAAGGAAATCCTTATTTCCTGGATGCTATCTCCGCCGAGCGGAACCGCATTGACCAGGAGCTGAAGAATAAAGGATATTACTATTTTTCACCGGATTTTCTTATAGCGCGTATCGATACCGGTATGAACGCCGACTCCCTGGATGTGCATCTGACCCTGAAATACGAGGTCATGCAACCCAAGTCCTTCCTGGTGTATCATATAAAAGACATTTTCGTCAACTCCAATTATGTGGTGCGTACCAACAATAGCACCCGTCGCGATACCACACTAGCCGGTTCCGTTAGACGCACACCGCAGGTGGATACGATCAATTATGAATTGTTCAATATCGTTAAGCGCAGGGAAGAAAATTTCAGGCCTTTCCTCTTTAAATCTTCCATAGCCTTTAAGCCGGGAGATGTTTATTCCAGAAGGGTGCAGAACCTTTCGCTGAACAGGCTGGTGAGCCTGAATGCATTTAAGTTCATTAAAAACGATATGGTCGAAAGCTATGATAGTACCGGTAGACCTATGTTGAGCGCAATCTATTTGCTGACCCCTTATCCCTCCAAGTCATTGAACCTGGAAACGGCTGCATTTTCACAAAACGATAGCCGGGTCGGTTCCCGGATTTCTGTAGGTTGGCGACATCGTAATATCCTGAAGGGTGCAGAGCAACTGGAAATAAAACTCACCGGGGGCTTCGAGATGCAGTATGGCGGAGATATGAAAATTCCTAATCTTTACCAGGGAGGGATAGAGACCAACCTGACCGTTCCGCGGCTGCTGTTTGCCCGGTCGCTTGGGCTTTCCTCCAATAGTAATTTCGTACCTAAATCAAATATCAAACTGGGTTATAATTATTATTTAAGGGAGACCGCTTACCGTTTGAATACCTTCAATTTCGGTTTAGGTTACCAATGGAAAGAAGCGATCAACAAAGAGCACAAATTATTCCCGATCAATGTAACCTATGTGAAAACAGATACTATCGGTACCACCTCCGATTACCGCTTAAGTAACATCCTGTTCAATGGGGTCATCATAGGGCCGACTTACCAGTTTACCTACAACTCCATTTTAGGAGGCCGCCAGGACCTCAATTTCTTTTTCGACGGTTTGGTGGATTTATCGGGTAATATCCTTGGCCTCGCACAGGGCGCTAAGTTGAATGAACCGAGTAAAAAAATACTGGGCGCCAACTTCGCACAATATATTAAGCTGCAAACCGACTTCAGAGTCTATAAAAACTTCGGTAAACAAAGTATGTGGGCCAGCCGGCTGTTTTTAGGCGCCGGTTATGCTTATGGTAACTCTTATAACATGCCGAACGTAAAGCAATTTTTTGTCGGCGGGGCCAGTAGTTTACGCGGTTTCCGTTCGCGTATGCTCGGACCCGGTACCTATCACCAGGATACCTTGCCGAGCAACCAGCGATTCCTGGAGTTATTAGGAGATATTAAACTGGAGGCGAACACTGAATTCCGTTTCCCGATCTACAGCACCTGGGCAAAAGGAGCTGTTTTCGCAGATGCGGGTAATATATGGTTGTGGCGGGACAATCCTGAATTCCCGGGTGGTAAGTTCAGCAGTGACTTCCTGAAGCAAATTGCCGTAAACGGAGGTATCGGTCTGAGGTTCGATTTTTCTATTATCGTGCTGCGTACCGACTTTGGTATACCACTACGCAAACCATGGTATGCTCCCGGCAACCGCTGGGTGATTGACCAGATTGACTTTAGCTCCGCCCAATGGCGCAGGGAAAATATCATCTTCAACCTGGCGATCGGTTACCCTTTCTAACCAGGACAGCTATTTTGTTGCTAATAAATAAGTCATGCTGTTATAGCGTGACTTATTTTATATACGCAAGACCTGAATAGTAATTTAACAATAAACAAGACCAAAAAAAAAAGCGATTGATTTTAAAATCAATCGCTGAATACAGTCTCATTAAATGAGCTTAGCAATACATTTCGTAAGCAGACTTCAGGTTAGCTGAGATCATCTCCGCAGAGCGGCCTTCGATCATATGGCGCTCGATCATATGTACCAGTTCACCATCTTTCAGCAATGCGATAGCAGGAGAAGAGGGTGGATAAGGTAATAAATGTTTACGGGCCGCAGCGACTCCTTCTACATCGAAACCTGCAAAAGAGGTGGTTAACTGGTCTGGTTTTTTACCTTCACCTCGTAAGGAGTCTAACACACCCGGGCGGGCAGTACCTGCCGAACATCCGCATACGGAATTGATAAACAATAATGTTGTTCCGCTTTTGCTCAAAGCTGCTTCTACTTCTGCAGTATTCACTAGTTCCTGGAAACCCTTAGAAGTCATTTGTTCTTTCATCGGGTTTACTAATTCTGCTGGGTACATATTTATAGTCTTTATTTTTTTCGGTTAAAAAATTAATCTTCGCAAAGATATTACTTATTCGCCCATCCTACAATAAATTCCGCTGAACAAGCTATACAAAAAGCTTATACTTGTTACATTTGTGGAAACTTTTACACATTTTATGCAAACGGTCCACCTGTTCCAGAAAGAAGCCATAAGCCGCTATTGCAAGCCCCGTGAGGGTGAATTGAAAATCGGACAGACCATCCTGCTACCGCAAAATAGTGATTGGAAAAACTGGCTGGCCAATCAAAAAGCACAATTTGTAATATTGGGGATACCCGAAGATATTGGTGTGCGGGCCAACGGAGGTATTGGCGGCACCCAAACCGCCTGGGAATCCTTCCTGAAAGCATTTCTGAATATCCAGGATACCCCCTTCCTTAAAGGAAAGCAGATGATTTTGCTGGGTACGGTCGCGGTACAGGAATTGATGGAGCAATATACCCCCGATGCCACACCTAACGCACTTAGAGCGGGAGTAGCTGCACTGGACGAGCTTTTGTACCCCGTGATCGAAGCTATAGTCAGTGCCCGAAAAATCCCGGTGCTGATCGGCGGGGGACATAATAATGCATATCCGTTATTAAAAGGCCTGAGCCTGGGCAAAAATGAACCGGTCAACGCGATCAACCTCGATGCCCATGCCGACTTCAGGGCGCGGGAAGGAAGGCATAGCGGGAACGGCTTTAGCTACGCTTATGCCGAAGCTTACCTTAAAAAATATGCGGCATTCGGCTTGCACCAGGCTTATAATAACTCGGACATGATACATCAATTCGCGGGAAACCCTGATTTAAAAGCCACCTGGTTTGAATCTATATACCTGCAAGAAGAACTGACTTTTAAGCAAAGCCTGAGACAGGCATTGGCACATGTGCAAGAGCAATTTTTTGGCGTGGAACTCGACCTGGATAGTATCGCAGATACGCTCAGCAGTGCTCAAAGTCCCTTAGGGTTCAGCCGCATTGAAGCCTGGCAATATGTATTTGAATGTGCCCGCCAGCCGAAAGCCGCCTACCTGCACCTTACCGAAGGAGTTGCGGTAAGAGCTGACGGGGAGCAATACACCATGACCGGCAAGCTGTTAAGCTACCTCGTACAGGCCTTCATAAAAGGGAAACAAGAGCACTAAATAACATTTGATAATCACTGATTATAATGATCGCGCGCCCGTAGTTTGCCTCCAATGTAGTATATTTGTCGGCTATAGTTAAACGAAAAATATGGTAGATACATTAAGCCCATACTGGACCTATGCGGTAGAAGGATATAAAACGGCAGATATAGCAGGCGAAGAGTTGATTATCTGGAAAAACGGATGTTGTGTCTATATCTATAGCGAGAAGGATATCCTGGAAGCGCATGTTTACACTACGGAAACTCCCTGGGAATCACTCTTCTTCGAAAAGATCTTGTTGCATGAAGCCATGGGGCAGTATAACCAGAAGATAAGAAGAGTATGGATCGCTGACGATCGTTCCCTGATCATACCCGATAAACTATACCTGGGAGAAGCTTCCAAATTATGGTTGAAGCGCCTGCACCATATCGGTGCGGATGACGAAATTTTTGCTAATCCTATCCCGGAAATTAATACTCATATTGTTTATGCCTACGATTCAGGGATTGCAGCGCTGATGAAGAAATATTTCAATCACCTGGATGTTTTTTCTCTTTCCCGCTTTTCTTTAAGCAATTTAAAGCAGTTTGACAGTAATGAAAGTGTGGCCAGCCTGATCCTGCTGAAAGATACGGCTTTGTTAAGCGTCACAAACGCAGGAAAATTATTGGCCCACCAGACCTTCGAGTTTGAAACCGTCGAGAATGTCGTTTATAAAATCGCCCTGATCGCGGAGAAAAACGATTTTGACCCGATGATGGTGCATTTCAATGTGACCGGCATCATTGACTCTGTGGAAGAATTTGCCCTGGACCTGAGGGCTTATTTTAAGCAAGTCGATATTATGACCGGAGATAACGGACCTATTTTAGAATTATTAAAACAAATCAAAGCATGCGGATAATCGGCGGCAAATTCGGCGGGAGAAAATTTCAGCCCCCGGCAAAATTGCCCAACACCAGGCCTACCACAGATATTGCCAAAGAAGGGTTGTTCAATACCCTACAACATTTAGTAGATTTTGAAGAAGCGCGCACGCTGGACCTTTTCGGGGGCACCGGCAGCATC
>CAXYKQ010000208.1:0-4645 GCA_964277835.1 uncultured Edaphocola sp.
GGGGCCGGGAAAACAGCCAGTTTCGTGATGCCGATCTTAGACCAGCTGCAGCAGGCCAACAATGAACGCAACCGCTCCGTGCAAATATTGGTGTTGGTACCTACGCGCGAATTGGCGGTTCAGATCGATGAGGTGTTCCTGGCATTTTCAGAACCATTGCGAAGGGCTGTTCGCACATTGGCAGTATACGGCGGCGTTTCCATCCAGCCGCAGATGAAAGCTTTAATGGGCGTTGAGGTATTGGTTGCCACGCCCGGCAGACTGCTGGAACTAATCGAAAAAAACGCAGTAGACATTTCGGCCATCAGGCAGTTGGTGATCGACGAGGCAGATAAACTCTTCCAGTTGGGCTTCGAGGAAGAGATGGACCAAATATTGTCGCTGCTGCCCCGGCATAAGCAAACAATGCTGTATTCGGCAACACTCAATGATAAAGTAACCGAACTAAAATCGAAGCTGGGCATACAACACGTTGTGATCACCATTGAACGGGAACAGCAATCTGTGGAGGATATTGAGCAAGTCGCCTATTTGGTGACGGCCGCTACAAAAGGCCCTTTTTTGCGTTATCTGATCAAAGAACAACAACTGGATAAGGCATTGGTGTTTGTCTCCGCTCAAAGAACGGCCGATAACGTAGTGGATAAGTTAAAAAAGAATAAAATAAACGCGGTAGCAGTTCATGCGAGCAAATCGCAGAACGCAAGAATGGAAGGTCTGGCAGGGTTTAAAACAGGAAAGAACCAGATACTGGTAGCCACCGACCTGATTGGTCGTGGCATTCATATCGAATCACTGCCCGTGGTAATTAATTACGAATTGCCCCGCTCACCTTTAGATTATGTACACCGCATCGGCCGTACCGGCAGGGCGCTGAAGCAGGGAAAAGCGATTAGTTTAATTACGGAGGAGGAATTACCTCATTTCAAACTTATCCAAAAGAAAATGGGGAAGAATGTTGCTATTATTAACGCTGCAGACGTTAACCTGCATGGTTACTAAACAAAGAGATCCTTCCGCAGTCAATGTTGTTGGTCAAAAGACCTACGACGGTATAAAATTAAAATCTAATGACCGATCAAGCATATATTAAAAACGCCAGGAACGCTTCCAATGCGGCTATTGCTCTAAAAGATGTGGAAGGGGTAACGAAACATTATTTGGAAGATATCATTGTGATTTCGGGCGAGGGCGGAAAACATGCCGGAAAGAAAAGCCTTGCCAAAATTTGGAAGGAAATGTTTAACTCTGGTATGGTTTTATTTGAAAGACTTCCTGCTGAAATTATTGTTGGAGATAGTGGCAAATTAGCCTGGGAAACCGGCATTTGGAACTATAAAGATGGCGCAAAAGGGGGCAACTATTCGGCCATGTGGTGCAAAACCGGTAATGTCTGGAAGACGAGGACAGAGCTGTTTGTGTCGCTTGATTAGGCACATACAATGTTGTTGGTCAAAAGACCAACAAGGGCATAAATGTCTTAATTTTCTAAAAATTCATTATACTCAATTGCTTAAACGCTAAAATATTAATATAGCAAATGATCCGGAAAATAATAACTTACCCCTTTATCGCCATAGGCGCAATGGGTTGCTTGTTTTTTGGGGCCTACACCGGAACATTGATCCCCTACTCCACCCTTTTTGCCATACTTAGTCTCGGGCTGGCAGTGGGCGCCTGGTACTTGTCCTGGCACACCCCGGCTTCGAAACAAAAAGCAGCCATGCTACAAACTATACAAGAAGAAATCCAGGAACTGAAAAAAGATGGCTATAAAATAAAGGTCGCATTTGAAGATTGTGCACTCAGGGAGCACCATTATACGGAAGAGCGCGAAAGATATACAGACCGGAATATACAAGCTTTAAATGCCTGGGGCGGCGATCCCATGAAGAATGTGGAAAATATAAGGATCCAACAAACGGTAATCATCTATACCTATACCTACCCGGATACCGGCGCAACAGAAACATTCATCAGCCCGGTAATTTATAAAGACCGCCAAAGCCTGTTGCATTACTTATCCAGGCAAAAAGAAACGTATATCTATGTAAACCGGGACTATGAAGAATATTACTATTTTGACCTGGATTTCCTGCCAACAACTTAATCCTGTCCTGGTTCAGCAAATACCTGCTCTATTTCATATAAACATGGCCGAGATTAAGGATTCCTGCTTTTTCAAATATTTCTACCTAAATTTGACCTCATTTCATAAAATTACCGCGCTAAAATAGCCAGATGAGTACATTTGAACAGTTTAAAGAAATCGTTACCCGCAGGAGAACCGTGAAACCGGGGCAGATGAATGGGCAGATCATTCCCGAACAAGATATCAAAGATATTATCGCCACTGCAGACTGGGCGCCTACCCATGGTCGCACCGAACCCTGGCGCTTTTTCGTCCTTACCGGAGACAACCTCAAGAAATTCTGTGAACACCACGCAGAGCTCTATTGGGCCAATACGGACGAGGCGGTACGTACAGAGACCAAGAGGGAATCGCTGCATAAAATGGGTGACAAAGCCTCTCACCTGGTCATTACCGTCATGCGCCGCACACCGGACACTAAAATTATCGTGGAAGAAGAGTACGCAGCAGTTGCCGCAGCTACCGAAAATATGTTGCTGGGCGCTACCGCAAAAGGTATAGCCTCCTTCTGGAGCACCGGCGGTATGACGCATCACCCGGCAATGAAAATGTACCTGGGCCTTACCGAAAACGACCTCGTTATGGGCCTTATTTATTTAGGCTACACAGAGGAACAAAAAGAAGGTATCCGCAAAATTCCTTTATCCGATAAGATCATTTGGGTTTAAGATAATTGTTAATTGTGAATGGTTAATTGTGAATTATTAACGACCATCTCCCATCACTTATCACCCATCATTTATAATTAACCCCTAACCATTAATAAATAATAAATAACCTATCGTCTATCATTAATAATTAACCACTAACAATTAATAATTTAAACATATTATATGGAAGCCTGGAAAGCTTATTTAGAAGAAAATAAAGACCGTTTCTTAAACGAATTATTAGATTTATTACGCATTCCTTCTGTGAGTGCCGATAGCAAATACAAAGGTGATGTAGCCAGATGCGCGGAAGCGGTAAAGCAAGCCATGCTGGATGCCGGTTGTGACAGCGCGGAAGTTTGCCCTACTGCCGGTCACCCGATCGTCTACGGTGAAAAAATAATCGACCCGGCCTTACCTACCGTATTAGTATATGGCCACTATGATGTGCAACCTGCCGATCCCCTGGAACTATGGCACAGCGGGCCTTTCGAGCCGGTAATCAAAAACGGTAAGATCTTTGCCCGTGGCGCCTGTGATGACAAAGGCCAGTTTTACATGCACATCAAAGCATTCGAGATCATGGCAAAGACCAATACGCTGCAGTGTAATGTAAAAATGATGATCGAAGGAGAAGAAGAAGTAGGCTCTGCCAACCTGGCCACCTTCCTGGAAAACAATGTTGAAAAATTAAAAGCGGATATCGTTTTGGTTTCCGATACCTCAATGATCAGCATGGAGCACCCTTCCATCGAAACCGGGCTCAGAGGCCTTGCCTACCTGGAAGTGGAAGTGACCGGCCCCAACCGTGACCTGCACAGCGGTGTCTACGGCGGTGGCGTGGCTAACCCGATCAATGAACTGTGTAAAATGATCGCTTCCTTACATGACGAGAACAAGCATATAACTATCCCTGGTTTCTACGACAAAGTACAAGAGCTGACCGAAGCAGAGCGTAAAGCCCTGAACGATGCTCCTTTCGACCTGAAAGAGTACGAAGAAGAATTAGGCGTGAACAGCGTAGCGGGCGAAAAGGGCTATACTACTTTTGAGCGTACCGGTGTGCGCCCGACACTGGACGTAAATGGCATCTGGGGTGGCTATACCGGCGAAGGCGCTAAAACGGTGTTACCATCAAAAGCATTCGCTAAGATCTCTATGCGCCTGGTACCTAACCAGGTTTCTCAGGAGATCACCGAATTATTCCAGAAACACTTTGAAAGCTTAGCGACGCCCGGCACTACTGTACAGGTACGCCCGCATCATGGCGGCGAACCGGTGGTTACGCCTACCGACGGGAAAGCTTACCAGGCGGCTGCGAAAGCGATCGAAACAACTTTTGGTAAAGCACCGATCCCGACCCGCGGTGGCGGTAGCATCCCGATCATCGCTTTATTTGAAAGAGTTTTAGGCCTCAAAACCGTTTTGTTAGGCTTTGGTCTGGACAATGACAACATCCACTCCCCTAATGAGAAATACGATGTCGCCAATTATTTCAAAGGCATAGAAACGATTCCTTATTTCCATAAATATTTTACAGAATCATAAGCTATCCTGATTAAGGAGTCCGTTTTATAAAAAAATTCCTGTTGCATCGAGCTGATCGAATGCTGCAGGAATTTTTCATTTTGACCTAGTTTTTAATCACTTCATTTGCCCCGTACCATATATAATGTTTAAATTTGCTGGTATATAAAATCCGGTCCAGATGTTTAAATTTCCTGCTGCCTTATCTGCTCTGTCCTTATTCCTGATAGCATTATTGAGTTCCTGTAATGAATCCGTACCTAACGATTTCAAAGACAAAGGGACTTACCAGCTAAGCGTGAAAAAAGGGAACATC
>CAXYKQ010000209.1:0-6877 GCA_964277835.1 uncultured Edaphocola sp.
AGAATATGGCGGACCCGGCCTGGACTATATGACCTACGGCATTATGATGCAGGAACTGGAACGCGGTGATTCCGGCGTTCGTTCTACGGCATCTGTACAAGGCTCCCTGGTCATGTACCCGATCCTGACTTACGGGACTGAAGAACAAAAGAAAAAATACTTGCCTAAATTAGCCACCGGCGAAATGATGGGCTGTTTCGGTCTCACCGAACCTGATTTCGGCTCCAATCCTGCCGGAATGATCACTAATTTTACCGATGCCGGTAGTCACGTGATCCTTAACGGGGCTAAAATGTGGATCTCTAATGCCCCCTTCGCGGATATCGCGGTGGTATGGGCAAGAAACCCGCAGGGAAAAATCCAGGGTTTGATCGTGGAGCGTGGCATGGAAGGATTTACCACACCGGAAACACATAACAAATGGAGCTTGCGTGCTTCTGCTACCGGTGAACTGGTTTTTGACAATGTAAAAGTTCCTAAAGAAAATATTTTACCCAACGTACAAGGCCTTAAAGGACCTCTTGGTTGCCTTTCCAGCGCGCGTTTCGGTATTGCCTGGGGCGCTTTGGGAGCCGGTATGGACTGTTATGATACAGCATTGCGCTATTCACAAGAACGCATCCAGTTTGACAAACCAATCGGAGCATTCCAGTTACAGCAGAAGAAACTGGCAGAAATGATCACCGAGATCACCAAAGGCCAGTTGTTGGTTTGGCGTTTGGCCCAATTAAGAAATGAGGGACGCGCTACTCCGGCGCAGATCTCTATGGCTAAGCGCAACAGCTGTGAAGTAGCGATTAACATAGCCCGCGAAGCCCGCCAGATGCTGGGTGGCATGGGTATCACCGGCGAGTACAGCAGTATGCGCCACTCGATGAACCTGGAATCTGTGATCACTTACGAAGGACCCCATGATATTCACCTACTCATCACCGGGCAGGATGTTACCGGCCTGAGCGCTTTCAAATAAGCTATTTAAGCGATAAGATATAGAACAGGAAAGCAAGGCATCTGCCTTGCTTTCTTGTTCCCGTTAAAAATGTTGCTTTTCTGTTTGTTTGCACACAATGCTTTTTACGAATGCTTATATTTGCACAAATTATCCGACATGACTCCTCAAGAATTTATTAAACTGGCCTTGGAAGAGGATATCCGCTCCGGAGACTATTCCACCTTAGCCAGCATCCCGCCGGAAGCGCAGGGTAAAGCTATCCTTAAGCTGAAAGAAGATGGTATACTGGCCGGTGTGCAATGGGCACAGGATATCTTCCACTACCTGGAACCGGACGCGCATTTTAATATTTTTCTTGAAGACGGAGCTGCGATAAAATACGGGGATATAGGGTTCGAAGTAGCAGCCAAAGTACATACGATCCTTAAAGCCGAGCGATTGGTTTTAAACACCATGCAACGTATGAGCGGTATCGCCACCTTAACGCGTCAATACGCCGACAAGATCAAGGGCTACAAAACCAGGATACTCGATACCCGAAAAACGACACCATTATTCCGTTTGCAGGAAAAACAGGCTGTTGTTATCGGTGGCGGACAAAACCATCGCCATGGTCTTTATGATATGGTAATGCTGAAAGACAATCACATTGATTTTTGCGGCGGTATAGAAAAAGCCATCCTCACCACGCAAAAATATCTCCGGGATAAGCAGCTTGATCTTAAAATAGAAGTGGAAACCCGAAATATAGCAGATGTACGAAAAGTACTCGCCACCGGTGGCGTCGATCGTATCATGCTGGATAACTATAAACCCGAAGAGATTATTGAGGCATTAGAACTGATCAATGGCAGCGTGGAAACAGAAGCTTCAGGAGGCATTAATTTCGAAAACATAACTTCCTATGCCGCTACAGGGATAGATTTTATTTCCATTGGCGCCCTTACACATCATGCTGTAAGTCTTGACATAAGTTTGAAAGCAGAAATTTAAGCATCGGAAAGCAGTGAAGGAAATTTTATTTATTGTAAATCCGCGCGCCGGCGTAGATCGCATAAAGGCTATAGAGGAGGCCTTGCAAAAGCACCTGGACCACCAGCAATATACTTACCGGATCGCGGAGACGCAATACCCCAAACACGGAACGGAAATTGCTAAAACTGCGGCTGCATCAGGGGTAGCGGTAGTGGTTGCCGTAGGCGGCGACGGTTCCCTTAACGATATTATACAAGGCATACGCAACACAAAAACCGTATTAGGCGTGATTCCCATGGGCTCAGGCAACGGTATGGCCCGTTCTGCAGGCATCCCGTTAAAGCTCGAAGCTGCCATAAAAGTGCTGAATAAAAATAATGTGCATGCTATAGATACCGGGCTCGTAGACAGCAAGCGGCTTTTTATCAGTAACGCAGGGGTAGGGTTTGACGCCATCGTAACTGAGGAATTCTCGCACAGCAAAAAACGTGGTTTTTGGTCTTATGTAAGCATTATCAATAAAAAAATATGGTCGTACAGACCTAAAGAATGGACCCTGGAACTGGATGGAAAGATCATCCGGGAAAAGGCATTTATGATTACCGTAGCCAATGCGACGCAACTGGGATATAATTTCCAGATTGCACCGGTAGCCTTGATGAACGATGGCTACTTTGATGTAGTGATCATAAAAAAACATCCAAGACTGCTCTCCGGCATCATCGGTTTACAGGCTTTTACAGACACGCTGTTGCAAAATCGTTATGTACGCCATTACCGTGCAAAGACGGTAAAGATCAGTAATGACGGTAACCGCGTAATGCAAATGGATGGGGAGGCAATTAATTGTAAGCCAACTATTCGCATTGAAATGCAGGAAAAAAGCATCCAATTACTTTGTCCATAAAATATATTGATAAGTTAATCACATTTTGTGTACATTTTAATGATATTATCATTAAATATTAGATTAATTTTGTGTGCTTTTGATAACCCATGTCGGATAAAACTCCCAAACCACGTTCCAGGAATATATGGACCCCGCTTTTGCTTGCCCTTGTAATGATCATCGGCCTGGTGGGAGGGTTTTACCTGAATAAATTAACGGGCAATAAAAGAGATTTTGCTACTATCCTGGATCGCAACGATCGCCTGGAGGAAATGATTGATATTATTTCTGAGAAATATGTAGACTCCATCAGTTCCGACTCTCTATATAATGACGCGATCAACGGGATATTGAGCCATCTTGACCCACACACTTCGTATATACCTGCCAAAGATCTGGATGCTGTAAATGCCGCATTAGGCGGTAATTTCAGCGGCCTGGGCATGGAATACCAATTTGTGAATGATACCCCTATGGTTTCTTTGATCAACCCTAACAGCCCGGCTTTTTTTGGTGGCATTGAAACCGGGGATATGATCTTAAAAGTCAACGATACGAGTGTAGCCGGCGTGCAAATGTCTAAAAGAGAGCTGGTGTCCCGGGTGAGAAAATGGGGCGGCAACCAGGTCAATCTAAGCATTTACCGGCCAATTGAACAAAAAAACCTGACCATAAAACTGACCCGTGCAGATGTGGAAATCTCCAGTATTGATGCGGCTTTCATGCTGGATAAAGAGACCGGCTATATCCGTATCAAACGGTTTGCAGCCAATACGCATGAAGAGTTTGTCAAACAACTGAAAGAATTAAAGGAATCAGGGATGAAACGCCTGATTCTTGACCTGAGAGGTAACGGCGGCGGCTTCCTGGAAGCGGCAACGGAAATCGCGGACGAATTCATTTCGGGCAATAAATTACTGGTGTATACTTACGGTTCAAAAATAGGCCGTGAAAATTATAATGCCTACCGTACCGGTGTTTTTGAAAACGGCAGGTTGATCATACTGGTCGATGAGGCCAGCGCGTCCGCCAGCGAGATCCTCGCAGGCGCTATACAGGATTGGGACCGGGGAGTGATCGTCGGTAGAGATACTTACGGAAAAGGTCTGGTGCAGGAGCAATTCGAAATGGGAGACGGGGCAGCGATGCGTATTACCATTGCCCGTTATTATACCCCGGTAGGTCGCTCCATCCAGAAAGCGTATACGGAAGGCAGGGAAAAATATTTCTGGGATAAGTCGCAACATTTAAGCGATACCAATACCGTAGACAAAAGCACAAAATTCTTCACCAGCGAGAACAACCGGCCAGTATATGGCGGCGGCGGTATTCGCCCGGATGTGATTGTTTCTAAATTCGAAGAGGCTTATTCTTCTGTGTTGAGCCAAATTATTACGGACCCTAAACTTGACGAATTTACCTATAGCTATTTCGCCCACAACCCGAAAATATTTAAAAGTTTTGGCTCTTTCCAGGAATTTGATGCCACCCTTGATTTTAAAGGTGACTTCGGCAGACAGCTGGACGCCGTGTGCAGCAATATAAGCCCGCTGTACCGTTCTATCGTAAAAAACAGGCCCACAGAGTTGATGTTGCTGCAAAATTATGTCAAGGCGACTTTAGCCCGCATTATGTTCAATAATGACGGCTTCTATAATGTCATCAATCGCTCCGATAAGGTATTGAAACGTGCGTACGAAGTCATCAGCTCTGACGAATATTCAAAGATTATAGGGGGGAATACCATCAAGCCAGGTGAAGGATTGTGAGTCAATTGCCGCCAGGTAATTGGTAGGCCCGTTGCTGATCAACACATAAGGACATTGTAGTTGCCGATAATAATTCAAGGTCTGCGTTAAGGTCAGTTCATTCAACACGATATGCGGTGCTTTACATTCAATCAGCATCCAGGGATGTCTTTCGCGGTCGTACACTACAGCATCGTAACGACGCTTAAGCTGGTTTATCTTTAGTTCTTTTTCTACTGCAATTAAACCGGCCGGATAATTGTAGCTCCTTACGAGTGCGCTCAGCAAATTTTGGCGTACCCATTCCTCCGGGGTCAATCGAATGTATTTTTTTCGGAACACATCAAAGATATACCGTAGACCATCGGTTTCTTTATATTTAAAATCGGGTTCCGGGTATGGGATTATGAAGTTCATGCTGCCTGCAAATATGCAGCTTTTTACCGAGACCGGATTGCATTTTACCTGTTGCCCGAAGCTAAGCATTAATTATGGCTTAAATCTTGCGGCAACCTTTTTATTCCTTACAAAAAATGTTTTATTTTGTCGTTCCCGGACTACAAGGGCATAGATCATAAAAAAGGTATCAGATGAAAACGAAACAAGAAATAGTAAAAGACTGGTTACCCCGGTATACGGGCCAATCCCTGGAAGACTTCGGTGCGTATATTATACTGTGTAATTTCCAGAATTATGTAGATATGTTTGCCCAGATGCATGGCGTATCGGTGATCGGCTATGGCAAGCCTATGACCTGTGCTACTGCAGCAGGTATTACGATCATTAACTTTGGTATGGGTAGCCCTACTGCGGCCACCATTATGGACCTGCTTTCCGCGATCGAACCTAAAGCAGTTTTGTTCCTCGGCAAGTGTGGCGGTATAAAGGACAAAACAAAAGTAGGCGACCTTATTTTACCTATCGCTGCTATCAGGGGAGAAGGGACCAGCAATGACTATTTTCCGCCGGAAGTACCTGCCTTACCTGCTTTTGCTTTACAAAAGGCGATTTCTACAACCATAAGAGATCATGATAAAGATTACTGGACCGGCACCTGCTACACTACCAACAGGAGAGTGTGGGAGCACGACGATACTTTTAAAAGTTACCTCCGTTCAATCCGCGTAATGGCGGTAGATATGGAAACAGCCACCATCTTCTCCGTGGGATTTGCCAACTCCATTCCTACCGGGGCTTTGCTTTTGGTTTCCGATCAACCTATGACACCAGATGGTGTCAAAACATCGAAAAGTGACCTTTCCGTTACCCGTGAATATGTTTCAGAACACCTGAAGATCGGCATTGAATCGCTGAAACAACTGATCAACAAAGGCCATACGGTTAAGCACCTTTTATTCTAAAGTGAGGCTGCAGTAAAATTCTTTCTGAATGGAAAACGAGGCGACATCTGCCTGTAAATGGTTTTGTTCTTTCGTGGTAGGGTAAAGCCATTTTTCCTGCCCGTTGATCTCCGTAAGCACCGGCATATTAAAGCCCGGTACGCATTTTTCCCATTTATAACTGAAGCCTTTTTTCGATCTCCTGATCTTTAAAGCAGGCAACTCTTTTTTTCTCAGGTATTGATCGAATACCTTTTCCAGGTCCAGCCCGCTTTCCTTGCTGATAAAAGCCTCCATCTCGGGTCCGGTAATGACTTTGTGATAAAACGCGTTATTTATGTTCCGGATCATGAGCTTAAAGGCATTATCATCTTTCATCAGCTTACGGATCATGTGCACGAGGCCGGCACCTTTAGGATAACAATCGGCGTTAGTGTTCTGGCATTGCCCTAAAGCACCTTGCATCGGGGCTTTATTCTGGATCAGGCTGCGGGTGCCCACAAGGTAGTCTATTGCTTTTTCCTTTCCGAAGACCGATTCGATGTACATCACCTCGGTATAGCTGGTAAAGCCTTCATTAATCCAGAAATAAGCCGGGTCAGCCGTAGAGATGCTATTTCCAAACCATTCATGCCCCGTTTCATGTACCAGGATAAAATCAAACAATAAACCGATACCGGTTTTACTGCGATCACTACCCAGGTAACCCATCTGGTACTTGTTTCCGTAAGCTATAGCGCTTTGGTGCTCCATACCCAGGTAGGGGGCTTCCACTATTTTAAAACCATCGTTATGAAAAGGGTAGGCGCCCATCCACTGCTCAAAAACAGCCAGTATGTTAGGTACAGATTTAAAGTGTTCCTTAGCGGATTGAAAATTTTCATTCAGCACAAAATAGTCCAGGTCCATTTTTCCATTAATGCCGTTGAATGATTCCTGGATACGCAGGTAGTTGCCCACGTAAAAAGTAATG
>CAXYKQ010000210.1:0-6364 GCA_964277835.1 uncultured Edaphocola sp.
GACAAACTGTTGTACCGCTACCAAACCTGCCAATACGACATTACTGCCAACGGTAATGTGGCCGGCAAGGGTAGTGCTATTGGAAAAAATACAGTTATCCCCGATAATGCAATCATGCGCTACGTGGCAGTAGGCCATGATCAGGCAATTTCTCCCGATCTGGGTCAACCCGCGGTCAATCGTACCTTTGTTGATCGTCACACACTCCCGGATGGTAGTATTGTTGCCGATGATGGTGAGCGTCTCCTCGCCCTGGTATTTAAGGTCCTGCGGGATAGCAGAGACAACAGCGCCGGGAAATATACGGCAGTTTTTGCCGATACGGGCGCCTTCCATGATGGTTACATTGGAAGCAATCCAGGTACCGTCACCGATCTCGACATTCTTATGAATGGTAGAAAAAGGATCAATTTTTACGTTTTTCCCGATTTTAGCCTCAGGATGAATATAGGTTAGCGGATGAATCATTTTCCTTGGTAATGTATTTTATCTATTCGAACTTGGTGTTAGCTGGGCCATTAATTCTGCTTCTGCAGCTACTTTATTGCCCACATAAGCCGTTGCTTTCATTTCGCATAAACCTCTCCGGATGGGCGCCATTAATTCCATTTTCAGGATCAGGGTATCGCCCGGCATTACTTTGTATTTAAATCTTACTTTATCTATTTTTACAAAATAAGTATCGTAACCTCCTTCAACCTCGGGCATAATGCTTAACGCGAGCAGACCACCACATTGGGCCAGCGACTCTAATATTAAGACGCCCGGCATCACGGGATTCTTAGGAAAGTGCCCCTGGAAAAATGGCTCATTCATCGTTACGTTCTTAATACCCACCACATAATTATCCGTTAGCTCAATGATTTTATCTACCAGAAGGAAAGGGTAGCGATGGGGTAATTTAGACTCGATCTCGTTGATATTCAGGACCGGCTCTTTGTTGGGATCATAAACCGGGGCTTCCAGCGCTGCTTTATTTTTCTTAATATATTCTTTGATGACTTTAGCGAAGGCTACATTACCTGCATGGCCGGGACGCTGTGCGATGATCTTCGCATTGATGCTGAAACCACTCAGTGCCAGGTCGCCTACGATGTCTAAAAGTTTATGGCGTGCCGGTTCATTAGAATAACGCAAATCAAGGTTATTAAGGATCCCGCCATCTTTCACATCAATATTTTCTTTATTAAACGCTTTTTTCAATTTAGCCAGGGTGGCATCTGAAATAGGTTTGTCGACCACGACAATTGCATTGTTCAGGTCTCCTCCTTTGATGAGGTTGTTATCCAGCAGGTACTCCAGTTCATGTAAAAAAGAAAAGGTCCTGCAGGAGGCGATCTCTGCTTTGTATTCCGAAAGATCGTTAATAGAAATATGTTGGGTACCTAAAACCTGTGAATTAAAATCGATCATCGAGGTGAACGCGTATCGGTCAGCTGGCACGGCAAGCATGTCTACATTTTTCACCGGGTCGTAGTAATGAAGGTTTTCAGGTAGGGTATATATATTTTTCTTAGTCTCCAGTTCTTTCACACCAATCTGCTCGATGAGCGTTACGAAAGGCAGGGCACTACCGTCCATGATCGGTACTTCGGGGCCGTCGATCTCTACCAATACATTGTCTACCCCCATACCTACGAAAGCAGACAGCAAGTGCTCGATGGTGCTTACTTTAGCTTCTTTATGTTCAATGGTAGTACCTCTTGAAGTATCGGTTACGAAATCTACATCTGCTTTTACTACCGGCTGACCTTCCAGGTCAACACGTTTAAAGCGATAGCCGAAGTTCGCATCTGCCGGGTGCAGGGTGATAGTGGTTTTAGCCCCGGTATGTAGCCCGATACCGGAAAGGCTTGCTGAATTTTGTAATGTAGTCTGGTTAACCTGTTGAATCATTTATTGGGAATGATTAATAATTATATTAATGAATGCTATTTTTGTCGATGGTACCTGACTTCGAAAGGTCATTGCCCGGAACGAAAGGCAAACTTAGTTATTTTTTTCTATCAAGGCTTTCAGTTCAGCCTCCAATTTGTTTATTCTATCCAGCATTTCGGGCAGTTGGCGGAAAACGATCTGGCTTTTAACCTCGCTCTTGTAGTCGAAAGCTGGGCTGCCGCTGATGGCCGTGCCTTCCTGCCTGATGGTCTTGGAAACGCCGCTTTGGGCATTTATTTTGGTACCATTAGCCAGGGATATATGACCAACAATACCTGCCTGACCGCCTACCACACAATTTGAACCCAATTTGGCAGAACCGGAAATGCCGGTCTGGGCAGCGATTACCGAATGAGCCCCAATCTCCACATTATGAGCTATTTGCAGCAGGTTATCTAACTTAACGCCTTTTTTAATGATGGTAGCGCCCATGGTTGCCCGGTCGATACAGGTATTCGCCCCGATTTCCACTTCATCTTCAATGATTACTTTGCCGATCTGCGGCACTTTATCATAAGTACCGTCTGCTTTAGGCGCGAAACCGAAGCCATCGGAGCCGATCACCGTGCCGCTATGAATGATCACACGGGCACCGATCTCGCAATCTTTATAAATACTTACCATAGGATGGATCACGGTATCATCAGCTACCACCACCCGCTCACCAATAAACACATTGGGATAGATCTGTACGTTCTTACCGATGACGGCGCCTGCAGCAATGTAGCTAAAAGCACCAATATAAGCGCTCTCATCCACCTTTGCCGTATCGGCTACAAAAGATTGGGCTTCAACGCCTCTCTTTTTTTGAGCACCGGTCAGGCTTTCATACATCTGTAACAACTGCGCGAAAGCGGCATAGGCATCGGCCACGCGGATCAGGGTGGTACTGAACGCCTTCTCCGCTACAAAATCTTTTGCGATCACCACGACCGCAGCAGGAGATTCATATAAATAGGGGGCGTACTTAGGATTCGCGATGAAGCAAAGGGATTGTGGGCCCGCTTCCTCTATTTTCGAAAAGGTATTGACGATAGCTTCGGGATTTCCCTCTACCGTACCATTTAAAAGCTGTGCGATCTGCGCTGCTGTTACCTGCATATTGCTGAATATATTTCGATTATTTACCTAACGATAGATTTCTTAATTCTGGTATGGCACATATATAGTGCTTCTTGATCTCCCCGGAGGCGCCGTTAGCGATGAGACTGTTGTTAACCCCGGAGATATCCACCACGCGACCGCTTTTCATAACTATATTGATGTTGTCGTCATTTGACGTATAAGCGCTATTGCTTGTACTGCCGCGGAACAAAAAATATTCCCTGTTCTCGTCGTTTAAGAGACCGCTGTTATTGCCGACCTCCAGGTAACGGTCGTAAAGTTCGCTGTTTTCTTCGGAAGACAATTTTACTTTATAAAGGTTACGATCGGTAAACATGCGGCAAAGCCTGGAAAGGATCGGATCGGGATGGCTACTCCATTCTTTAATGCTGCAGATCACATCCGAGTCATCTATAGTACAAAATTTTTCTAGGATATGACTATCGCTCTCAAAATCTTCTTTTTTAAGTTTTTCATAGAGGAAAAAAGAAAAAGAGGGTGTAGCAAAAAGTTGCTTGCCCTGTTCGGCCAACTCTTTAGCTCTTTTCAATATTTTTACCACCAGCTTTTCGGCACCTAAGACCGTCTTGTGTAAATACACCTGCCAATACATGATCCTTCTGGCCACGATGAATTTCTCAACGGAGTAAATCCCTTTTTCTTCCACCATAAGACGATTGTCTACTACGGTTAGCATTTGAAGAATACGATCATACCCTATGGTCCCCTCTGCGACACCGGAAAAAAAGCTGTCCCGGTTAAGGTAGTCCATGCGGTCCATATCGAGTTGACTGCTTACCAACTGATGTAAAAACGGTGTGGGATAATCGTTCCGGAAGATCTCCATCGCACCGGACAGACTTCCGTCGAACTGGCGATTCAGCGACTCCATGATCTTTAAAGAAATAGATTCGTGCGAAACCGGGATCAGGGTATGCTCTAATGCATGCGAAAACGGCCCGTGACCAATGTCGTGCAGCAAAATAGCCAGGCGTGCCGCAGTCATTTCGCCCGGCGAAATGGTCACCCCTTTCCTTTGCAGCCCTTCCAGCGCAGTGCCCATCAAATGACATGCACCCAGGGAATGATGAAAGCGGGTGTGCACCGCTCCGGGATAGACCAACTGGGCCATGCCCATTTGCTTTATTCTTCTGAGCCTCTGGAACCAGGGATGCTCGATCACCTGCATCAGCTCTTTTTCAGTAAACTGAACAAAACCGTAAACAGGGTCATTAATTATTTTGCCGTACAATTGATCTGCTTTATAAAGCGGCAAAATTAAAGAATTATATAGCGCAATAAACAAATAGTTTAAAAATTAAGCCCATAAATCTTATTATAATTGCACGCTTTCAAATACTTTTGTGCTTTCAACAGGCCATATATGTTTTTTATTGCATTATTCCCGGTATTTGCCGCTTTCATTTCCTGGGTTGTTTTTAAAATATTTACACTGATTCTTTTACAAGGTTTTTATAAAAAAAGAAATGAACTTGCCCGAACAATCGCCGAACTGATAGTGGAACAAGATGTAGCCAAAAACCTGGACCAGATAATCACTCCGGAAAAGATCAAAATATACGAACCGCTGATCGGCGAGCGCATTACTAATTTTTTAGACCAGAAATTGCAAAAGAAAATTCCTGTGGTGGCCATGTTTTCCGGGGATAAATTAATGTTACAGGCTAAAGAGGTGGTAATGGAAGAGATTATGGAATCTTTACCGGCTTTGATGCAGGAAATTGCCCGGGAAGAGTTTTCTAAGGAACAAATAACCGATAAAGTAAGTACAGCGATCAATAAATTGCCCGGCGTGGAATGGGAAAGAAAAGTCAATAAATTACTGGCCCCGGTACTATCAAAAATACAAATGGCTGCTGCTGTTCTTGGATTTATATTGGGAATTTTGTTTGTACTATTCCTGATGCTTTACTATTACATTTTTCTTCAGGGTGTGAAGTAATCTTTGGTGAGAAGTTGAAAGTGAGAAGTGAGAAGTGAGCAGTGAGAAGTGAGAATTGAATAGTGAGAAGTGAGAAGTTGAAAGTAAGAAGTGAGCAGTGAGAAGTGAATAGTGAGAAGTTAGCAGTGAGAAGTGAGAAGTGAATAGTGAGCAGTGAGCAGTGAGAAGTAAGCAGTAAGAAGTGAGCAGTGAATAGGGAATAATTGAGGGTGAGCCGTACGTTCACCTTAGCTACGAGAAGCATGAGCGATCATTCAATAGTGATGCCTGTAATGGCTATGGAAAGAAAGAAAAGATCAGGACAAGCTATTGGGAATCGGAGATCCGTGTTCCCCGCGACCGCGATGCAGTTTCAATCCGATGACCATTTGCGCTTCTATAATTATTGCAGTAGTACAAAGATGATAACATTCATCATCCACCGCTTATCACCAATTAACTATCTACAACTAACCATTAACCTACCAGTCTTTATCTAACTTTTTAGGACTTGCTTTACCCGCTTCTGCCTTACGTTCCTGTACTTTCTTTTCGCTTTGTTGCACCGCATTCAGCATTTCGGAGGCTCTTTGTTCCGTCATCTTTTGTTCCTCGGGTTGTGACTGCTGCTGTTTTTTACGCTCTTCTTCTTTCTTCTTATCTTCTTCAGACTGCTTGTCTTTTGGGTTGTTATCCTTCTGATCTTTTTTATCCTTATCTTCAGGTTTTTGCTCCTCTTTTTTATCTTCTTTATTCTCTTTATTTTCGTCTTTCTTATCCTGCTTGTCTTTATCCTTATTTTGCTCCTGCTTTTTGAGCATTTCCTGGGCATAAGCCAGGTTATATTTCGTTTCCCGGTCAGCAGGATTGCGTTTTAGCGCATTCTTATACGCGTCGATGGCGCTTTTCCAGTTCTTTTCTTCTGAAAAACTATTCCCGATATTATGATAAGCTTTAGCCTGCAGGTTTTTATCAGCAGTCAGCGCCAGGGCCTTGTCGAACTGTTTTCGTGCGGCTTCGTACTTTTTGCTTTGCATCAAGGCATTACCCTGGTTGTAATAAGCAATCGGATTCTGGTTATTTTTAGCCTGTGCCTGCTTGTATTTTTGCTCTGCTTCAGCATACTTATGCTGGTGATACAAGTCGTTCCCCTCGTATAATAAGACATTGATGTTACCCTTTTTCACAGGCTCCTGCGCCTTTACCAATACGGGTAAAACACCTAAGATAAACCCTAAAAGATATCTGAAAATCATTTTTTAATATTATTTAAGCAAGCCCGGGCATTCCTTTTTTAGTTGAAGGAATGAAACTATTGACCAGGATCAGCAATAAGGAAAACAGTAAAAAGTATTGATAATAACTTTTATAATGCAGGAA
>CAXYKQ010000211.1:0-6905 GCA_964277835.1 uncultured Edaphocola sp.
AGGTCCCCTTCCAGGCTGTCATGCTGACCCATACTTAAAGTGGTGCTCCCTTCAAAATGCTTTTGTAAAGCGGGATAAAGCGTTTGCTTCACCAGGGTTGTCTTTCCCGAACCCGAAACCCCCGTAACCACATTCAGCACGCCCAGTGGAAAACTGACATCAATATTTTTTAGATTGTTTTCGCGGCAGCCTTTTAACGTAATAAATTGTTTGGGCGCTTTAATCTTTCTCTGATCTTTTTTCAGGAAGTCATCGACTTTAAGCGCTCCGGACAGGTATTGCCCGGTAAGACTTTTGGGATTCTTAAGAATACTTTTATAATCTCCCTCAGCGATTACTTCACCACCGAGGTGGGAAGCCAGGGGGCCCATGTCTATAATATGGTCCGCTTCATGCATCATCATATCATCATGTTCAACCACGACCACTGTATTGTTAAGGTTGCGCAGGTTCTTCAAAACATTGATGAGCCTGGACGTATCGCGCGGATGCAGTCCGATACTCGGTTCATCCAGGATATATAAACTATCGGTAAGGTTACTGCCGAGGAATTTTGTGAGTTGTATCCGCTGGCTTTCCCCGCCGGAGAGGGTATTGGCAGCGCGGTACAGGGTCAGGTAACTTAAGCCTACATCCATAAGGGTGTCCAGGCGTTGGTGTATCTCGATCAGGATGCGCTTGGCTACCTCTTGTTCATACGCGCTCAACCTGAGCTTTTTGAACCATTCCTGCAGGTTAACGATCGGCATCGCCGAAAGCTGCGCAATGTCCGTTTTATTTATCTTTACATACAGGGCATCCGGGCGCAGGCGGGTACCTTTACAGGTAGGGCAAACGGTACGGCCCCTGTAGCGCGCCTGCATGACGCGGTATTGAACTTTGTACAAATTATCTTCAACCATTTCGAAAAACTCATCGATCCACTTCTGTAGCGTACCTAATTGAGCTTCGGTCAGGTCTTTGATGGCTTTATGGATCGGGAAGCCATTCTTTGCTTCGGCACGTATGAAAGCGGTTTTCCATTCTCCCATTTTTTCTCCTTTCCAGGGTGCTACGGCATCTTCATAAACGCTCAGGTTCCGGTTAGGAAGTACAAGCGCACTGCTGATCCCCAATATCTGCCCGAAGCCCTCGCATTTAGGGCAGGCGCCATAGGGGTTATTATAAGAAAAAAAATTAGGCGTCGGGACTTCGAATGAGATACCGTCGGCTTCGAATTTATTGCTGAACGACTTAATGCTTTCGTCAACTGCTAAAAGGCAAACACCATGGCCCTCATAAAAGGCGGTCTGCACACTGTCTGCAATACGATGCAGGTCCTCTTCTTCAAATTGTTTTACCGCGAAACGGTCAATCAGGATGTACCAGTTTGTTTTTTTAGGAATAACGATGTCGGCTTCCGGTTCGGTAAGCTCTTCTATCCTAAGCGCGGTATTTTCCTCTTTTGTACGGGCTAATATTCTTGTAAACCCTTTTTGGAGCAATAGTTCCAGTTCTGCCCTGACGGAGCGGTCTCCGGAAGTGACGAAGGGAACAATCACCTGGATCCTGGTTTTTTCAGGTAATGTGTTGATGTAATCTATGACATCGCTCACCTCGTCTTTTTTAACTTCTTTACCGGAGATGGGTGAATAAGTGCGGCCGATACGGGCAAACAGCAAACGCAGGTAATCCTGCAATTCGGTCATCGAGCCTACGGTAGATCTGGGTGTTCTTGTCGTTACTTTTTGCTCAATGGCAATCGCCGGGCAGATGCCCTGGATATGGTCTACATCGGGCTTGTCCATACGCATCAGGAACTGGCGGGCATAGGAGCTCAGGCTTTCGGCATAGCGGCGCTGGCCTTCCGCAAACAAGGTGTCCATGGTCAAACTGGATTTACCGCTACCCGAAACGCCGGTTACCACTACTAGTTTATTCCTGGGAATGCCTACGGTAACATTTTTAAGATTGTGCATCCGGGCGCCTTTGATCAGGATTTCTTCCTGTGTCGATGGAGTACTTTTTGCTACTGCTTTTTTCTTTGCCATATACGCTACAAAACTAGTCCAAAATTCTTTAGCCAATAGTATAATGAATTGTTGTTTTTTATCGGGAAGGATACATACTAACCGATGAGTCAGTTACGTTATTGCTATTATATTTTGATGCCATAACAAGATTGTCATTTAAAACATCGGCAATCTTTGATATTTAAATAGTTTCTATTGTTTTTTTTGATCTAAAAAAGAGTTTTTAACATGAGGGTGAAAGCTATTTACCTTATTATCCTGGTTTTTCCATTTTTTTCCTGTACACAAGTTTACCTCAAAGTCCTTACCCGCAGACCTGAAATAGAATCGCAAAAAAGTATCACGGATTTCCTGTTACGGAATAATTTTGATACCAGCAATTCTTATTATTTAGGTGGCGATATAGATCTGGCTAACAAAATACTTAAAGATTATCGTTCTTATGTCGTATTTGACAGCCTTGGCAACGAATTGTATAACGCAGATTTTACCTGTCCTTACAATTACATTACAGCAATTGCTTCGGAAAACCCGGACTCGTTACTGTCCCTGAATCCCTCCAATATGCGTATAGATAGCCTATTGAAAGGTGTGAAAAGGATTGATGGAACGCCATTGGACCATAGTCTTTTAAAACACTACAGATATTACGTACTAATATTCTGGCAAAAATTTATGGGTAATAGCAAAGGTTATAAAGAAAAAGTTACCAGTGTAGCAAAAGAACTAAGTAAACAGGATAATGTTTTAGTAATGAAAATAAACGCGGATATAATGGTGCCCACTGATAATGCAGCTAAGACTAAGTTTAAGCTACAATTAATCAATGAGCACCAAAGAGCATTTTTTAAAATCAAATGACCTGCAGTTGCCTATCTACTCCGCGCTCGCCCCTACCTGTTGCCGCCACATCGCGTAGTACAGGCCTTTGCTCGAAACTAGTTCATTATGCGTACCTTCTTCTATTATCTTTCCTTTTTCCAGGACGAAAATACGGTCGGCATGCATCACGGTAGACAGTCGGTGCGCGATCAGTATAGAGATTTGTTTGCCGTCGCTGCTGATCTTCTCCATGGTCGCGGAGATGTCTTTTTCTGTGATAGAATCCAGGGCGCTGGTGGCTTCGTCAAAAATGAGCAATTTAGGTTGACGCAGCAATGCGCGCGCGATCGATAAACGCTGCCTTTCCCCGCCGGACAGCTTTAGACCGCCTTCCCCGATGATGGTATCCAAGCCTTTCTCACTGCGGTTCATGATGCTCATACCGGAAGCTTGTTGAACGGCATTCATGATCTCTTCATCCGTAGCGTCCGGTTTTACAAAACGCAGGTTTTCCCGGATCGTGCCGGAAAATAATTGCGTGTCCTGGGTTACGATACCTAACTGGCGGCGTATACTGTCAATGGAGACTTCGCTTTCATCCGTATTGTTATAAATAATATCGCCGGAGCTTGGTTTGTATAAGCCCAATAAGAGTTTTACCATAGTGGTTTTGCCGGAACCTGAAGGCCCTACGAAGGCGTAAGTTTCACCAATGTGCGCAGTAAAGTTTACACCGTCTAAAGCCGGTCGGGTACCGCTTTTATGCTGGAAGCTTACATTCCTGAATTCCAGTTTACGGATATCGTCAATGCGCACCGGGTTGGCCGGCTCCTGTTCAATCGGTTTGTTCAGTAAGGTTTGCAGGTTATTTAAAGAGGCTTCTGCTTCCCGGTAATTCAGGATGATATTACCCAGCTCTTGCAGAGGACCAAAAATGAAAAAGCTATAAAACTGCATCATCATCAGTTCTCCCAGTGTTAAGGTGTCTTTGAAAAGGAAGTATAAGAGCGCGAACATGATACATTGTTGTAAGAAGTTCACGAAAGTGCCTTGTACAAAGCTGATGGAGCGTATGCTTTTTACTTTTTTCAGCTCAAGGTTCAGGATCTTGATCGTATTATTGTTCAGGCGCTCTATTTCCTGTTCGGTTAAGCCCAGGCTTTTTACCAGTTCGATATTACGTAAGGACTCTGTAGTGCTCCCCGCCAGTGAAGTGGTTTCTTTAACGATATTCTTCTGGATCGCTTTGATCCTTTTAGATAAAAACCCGATGAGTAATGAAAGAATCACTGCGCCGACCAGGTAGATCAGCGGCAGGCTGGGGTGCAGGCGAAAGGCAACGATAGTGACAAATACGATACCGACAACGGTCGCAAACAAAACGTTGATGAAGCTGGAGATCAATTTCTCGCAATCGGCCCGGGCTTTGATCAATACAGAAAGTGTTTCCCCGCTGCGCTGGTCTTCGAATTCCTGGAACGGTAATTGCAGGGAGTGTTTCAAACCATCGGTATATAAGGCGGCACCGAATTTTTGGATGATCACGTTCACAACATAATCCTGCAAAGCTTTCGCGATACGGGACACCATAGCTGTTCCTATAATCAGGAGTAGCCCTATAGTGATACCTTTGTAGAAACCCTCCGCATCACCGGCATTCCGGAACTCCGATGCTTTATTGGCATAGGGGTCAATGATCATTTTACCCAGGATCGAAGGACTCAGTAAAGAAAAAACCTGGTTAATCGCTGCCAGGATCAGTGCAATAAATATGAGTAATTTATATTTACTCAGGTATTGGTACAACAGTTTCATCTAAATAATTTGTTTTTAATTGTCTTTACATTCCATCATCAATAAATCACCTTCTGTATAACTGATCCGTACAAAGCCATCCTCGCTGACATGATTTGAGGAGCCGCTTCGGTAACCAATGGTCAATGCTTCATCGTTTAAGGGGTAAGCAAGGTTTTGAGTCCTTATGTGCAGCACCCTGCCTACAGGGATCAAAGACAGTTTATAATCTTTCGGGTACCATTTTTCAAACTGGTAAGGAAGCAGGAAGATCTTCGAATAATCATCAAATAAAACAATTTTTAATTGTTCCCGGTAACGAACCAGGTTGGTCATGTTGGTGATACTGTGATCTGCCCTTCTTCCCGTTCCCCAAACCACGTTGGCCGCTTTAATGCCTCTTTCGATGAGATACAGGTAAGCTTTATCTAAGTCCGTGTATGACTGGTCGGGTGTATGCACGATTTCCAGGGGATATTGCAGGTGGCGATAATATTCCGGGTCAAAGTCGCGGTCAAAATCTCCTAAAAGGACATCCACTTTAATGCCCAGCTCTATCACCCGGCTCATAGCGGTGTCCAGGACCACGACCAGCGGCGCCCATTCCAGCAGTTGTTGGAGCAGGTCCATACTGCAGGCTTCGCCATTAGCGATAATTAAAGCCGGCTCCTGGTTTTCTCTTACGAAATGATGTGATGACATGTGTGGAAATAAGCGTGCAAAGTACCTTTTTTTTAGATATGATCCCGTTAATGATTGTACAAAATTAGCGTTTGAGCTGCCTTTTGTGATTCTAAATTTTGAGAATGCTCCCGGTAATCAGGTAAACAAATTTTGTGAAATGGAATAGATCATCAAGAGGTTTTATACAGGAAAACTTAATCAAATTTTTACCCAATAAATATAAACTTTACCTTTGCGACATGGATAAAAATTTTAACAGAATTCTGGTAACGGCAGCCCTGCCTTATGCGAACGGACCGGTGCATATCGGTCACCTTGCAGGCGCCTATTTACCTTCTGATATATATGTACGTTATCAGCGTGCGCAAAAGCGAGAGGTAAAATTTATTTGTGGTACGGATGAGCATGGCGTGCCTATCGCTATCCGTGCGATGAAGGAGGGCGTGACGCCACAGGATGTGGTCGATAAATACCATAAAATTATCGGCGATAGTTTCGCGGGTATGGGGATTTCTTTTGATATCTTCTCCCGGACCACAACTGATACGCATCGCCAGACTTCCCAGGCATTTTTCAGGAAATTATATGATGAAGGACTGTTTGAAGAGCGCGAGAGCGAGCAGTATTATGATGAAGAGAAGCAAACATTCTTAGCGGATCGTTATATTGTTGGGACTTGTCCGATCTGTAGCAATGAGAATGCTTACGGCGACCAATGTGAAAAGTGCGGCAGTACTTTGTCTCCCGACCAGCTGATCAATCCGCGTTCTGCCCTGAGTAATGCCAAGCCGGTCAAAAAGACGACCAAACACTGGTATTTCCCCTTAAATCATTACGAGGACTTCCTGAAAGAATGGATTGTCGAAGGTAAGAAAGACGAATGGAAACCCAATGTATATGGGCAGTGCAAAAGCTGGCTGGATAATGGTTTGCAGCCACGTGCCATGACCCGGGACAGCAATTGGGGCGTACCGGTTCCGGTTGAAGGCGCAGAAGGTAAAGTGTTGTACGTTTGGTTTGATGCACCCATAGGCTATATCTCTGCTACAAAAGAATTATTACCGGGCTCCTGGGATGACTACTGGTGTAAAGAAGATACCAAACTGGTCCATTTTATCGGGAAAGACAATATCGTGTTTCACTGTATCATCTTTCCGGCTATGCTGAAAGCGCATGGCGGTTATGTATTGCCGGAGAACGTCCCTGCCAATGAATTCCTGAATATTGAAGGCGACAAAGTCTCTACTTCCCGCAACTGGGCGGTATGGATCGATGAATACCTGAAAGACTTCCCGGATATGCAGGATACCCTTCGTTATGTATTGTGCGCCAATGCACCGGAAACGAAAGACAACGATTTTACCTGGAAAGACTTCCAGTTAAGACACAATAGTGAATTGGTGGATATCTTCGGTAACTTCATCAACCGGGCTATGGTTTTGATGCACAAGTTATGCGATGGTAAAGTGCCGGCTTATCATGAAGCGGAACAAACAGACCGGGACATAGCGCTGATCAAAGAGATCATGGCGGCCAAAGAGAAAGTGGAGAAGGCTATAGAAACTTATCACTTCCGCGAGGCTTTATTCGAAG
>CAXYKQ010000212.1:0-3360 GCA_964277835.1 uncultured Edaphocola sp.
CAGGGAAAATGTGAAGATGGTCTTTGCCAGTGTCCTGCCGGTTACGAGGGCGCCGAATGCCAAACAACTGTAGCCAGCAAATACACCGGCAAATATGGCGGCACCACGCGTTGTAACTACAATAACACTTTATTCCCTATAGTACCGGATACGGTTGAGATTACGCCACTCGCAGGCCCCGATAAAGTAGGCATGAAAATGAGAGCGGGAAATACTGTTTTAGACGGTGATTTCTACGGAACCGTTCAAGGTAATACGATCGTATTCGAAACGCTTATTTCCAGGAACCCGCAAGGCGTAGAACTGGCACGGATCGACGCTTTTGTTAAATTTGACGGCAACCTGATCAACGTATTCCTGCAAACGATCAATGCAACTACCCAGGAAAAACAAGCCTGTTCTTTCATCGGTAAATTCCATGTTCCGGATCCACAGCTTTAATCCACGATTTTTATAAAAGAGTAATGCCGCTTAGCCAAGCGGCATTACTCTTTTATAGCCATGCATAAATCTGGAATTATTATCCGAAATTTGCTGTTTATTTAAATTTTACGCATGATACCTGTCCAATATAAAGATTTAGGCCGTATAGCTTACCAGGAAGCCTGGGATATCCAGGAGGCATTGCTGCAAAAAGGCCTCGCCACCAAAGCCGCCAGGATCTCGGAACCCGGATCGGCTGCCGCGCAACAGGAAATTGTACAGCAGCTGCTGATCGTCGAACATCCACATGTTTATACACTCGGCAAAAGCGGAGCCATAGAAAATTTACTGATCAATAATCAGTCGATGGAAGCAATGGGCGTGAGCTTCTATAAAACCAACCGGGGCGGAGACATTACTTATCACGGGCCGGGCCAATTGGTCGCTTACCCGGTACTGGACCTGGAGGCATTCAAAACAGACCTGGGATGGTATATGCGTTCCCTGGAAGAAGTTATTATACAGACCATCGCCGCCTACGGCATAAAAGGAGAACGCCTGCCGGGCAGTACCGGCGTATGGCTGGACACCCATGATCTTACTAAGGCCCGCAAGATCTGCGCTATGGGCGTAAAATGCAGCCGCTGGATCACCATACACGGGCTGGCACTTAATGTAAATACAGACCTGAGCTTCTTTGGCCACATTGTCCCCTGCGGCATTACCGATAAGGGCGTGACCAGTATCGCGAAAGAGATGGGCACTCCGGTGGATGAAAGCGCAGTGAAACTTGAATTCCTCAAACAGTTCTCTAAAATTTTCGACGCCGAGATCATCACCGCAACTGCCCTGGCCCATGAATAGTAATATCGTTCACCTGGTCCTGGGAGGTAATATGGGCGACCGGGAGCTTATATTGGCGCAGGCGGTAAGCTTTATTGACCGTAAAATAGGAGAAGTCTCAAAAACCTCTGCTTTGTATGAGACTGCGGCTTGGGGGAAGCAGGACCAGGCGGCATTTCTCAACCAGGCCATAGTGGTCGCCACATCCCTGTCCGCACCGGACACCTTACTGAAAATCCAGGAAATAGAACGAGAGCTGGGACGTGCAAGAATTGAAAAATGGGGCAGCAGGACTATTGATATTGATATTATCTTTTTCAACCACGAGCACATTTACCAACCGGGTCTTTGCATTCCCCACCCATACATGCAGGACCGGAATTTTGTGTTAGTCCCGCTTGCTGAAATAGCGGCAAGCTATGTTCACCCTTTGCTGCAAGCCGATGTGGCTACCTTGCTCAATCAGTGCCCGGATACGCTGGAAGTCAATAAGTACGTTAGCTAAACAAGGTAGCTACTTGTATGCCATGCGCTATTTAACTGATCATCCGCAATGAATGGCCACAACGCCACCGGGAATGTTGTGATTGAAGATCGGCGCTTTATAAACGCAGTAACCATTGGCGTTTACCGGCTGCATTCCTTCAAAGCGTGGAATCATTAAAATAAAGTTCGGGAGACCCCGCAATCGGTCGCTGCAGCCAGGCAATTATTAATAAAATTATGTTCCCGGTTACCGGTGCAGGCTATGGGATGGTTACCGCTAAAAATTATCCGGCGATTCGCATTTGCCCGCTGACACTAATTAACTAAATTTGCAATTGCAAAAAAATACATTCTCAACAGCAATGAGCACACTTTCCATAGTACTTCCCTGTTACAATCCACCTGACGACTGGGAAAGACATGTAAGTGAAGCTTACGCTTATATTGCCCGGCAGTTAAACATGGAGCCGGAACTAATTATTGTAAATGACGGTAGCAGTAAAAATATTGATGCCGCACTGGAACAATTAAAACTAAACATTCCCCGGCTGATCTATACCGCATTGTCCCAAAACCGGGGCAAAGGAGCCGCTTTAAGAACTGGTGTGGCAAAGGCAACAGGAAACCTGGTCCTGTACACAGATATTGACTTTCCCTATACCCAAGCTAGTTTTTTAGAAGTTTTCGATGCCCTAAGCAACGGCAACTGCGATGTGGCTATCGGGGTTAAAAATGCAGATTATTACCGGCACTCTCCGAAGTACCGTACCTTTATCTCCAAAGCACTGCGCAAAGGCATCGGCTTCTTTTTCAATATGCCGGTGACCGATACGCAATGCGGGCGAAAAGGGTTTAACCAAAAAGGCAAAACTGTATTCCTGGAGACGACCATAGACCGGTATCTTTTCGACCTGGAATTTGTTTACCAGTCATTCAGGCAATACAGGAACTTAAAAGTCAGTGCTATAGAGGTCAGCCTGCGACCTAATGTAATCTTCCGCACCATGAATTTAAAAGTACTGGCCAGCGAAAGTGCCAACTTTTTAAAGATCCTGTTGAAAAGCAATAAAAAATAACCTTTTAAAGCGGCTTTATCGAAAGATAAAAACTAAAATACCCTGCCCTAACTTCTTGATTAATGATGCAAAAACTTATCGCACCAACTATTTTATGGATCTGCAGCATAGCTATAACTATATGCTGCTTTTCAGAAATTGTTTTTAACCCTAACACGAGCCTGATAGGAGACGGCGGGGACGGCATTAAAAATTATTACACTTATCTGTATTATATTGCTCAGGATGGCGGTGGGACGCATTTCACCGGCATGAACTATCCTTTTGGCGAACACATTGTTTTTACCGATAATATGCCGCTGCTATCCGGAGGCATCACCTGGCTTAAAAACTGGTTTCCCGGCATTGGCCACTACAGCCTGGCCATTATGCACCTGTTGTTATTAGGCTCTATTAGCTTCGGTACCTGGTACATTTACAAATTCATCCGGAAGTATAATATCAATCCGGCATGGGCAGTTATATCGGCGCTGTTCATCGCCTTTTTTTCTCCCCAGGTCTTTAAGATCTACGGGCATTACGGCATGGGATT
>CAXYKQ010000213.1:0-6033 GCA_964277835.1 uncultured Edaphocola sp.
CTGCTTTTCAACTGGCCCAGGCGCAGCATTGTAAAGAAGTAAAACAAGAGGTGGATAAATTCACCCGGAAAGAAACTAAAGTAGGTATCGTTACATTTGGCAAAGTGCCGATCGTTTCTTTTAAACAAACTACAAAATGGACAATTACCGTCAGCCAGGATGCCGGGAAAACACTGATCCAGCCCAGGATTGCGGCTTTGGGTGAGTTTAACCAGGCATTAGGTGAAACTACTAATTTTTATTTTCTTTTAGATAATGGCGAAGTGGTAAAACTGCATAATGTAATACCTGCAAAACCAGTCACACAGGCCTTTGGATCCGGCGGAGCTTTGATCGTTTATACTACTTACCAGCTTTCTTTAGAGCCGACAATCGAAGAAATGAACAAACTGGCATCAGGCAATGTAACCGATGTCAAAGTAGAAGTTCCTGATCAGAAGTTGCTGTCCCCCAAAATAGACAGCAAAGACGCAAAAAAGTTCAGGTCTATCGTAAGCTGTATGTTGGCTACGGCTAAGTAACCGGGCTGAATACCTAATCCTTAAACTTCCCGGAAGCAGTTAACCTATAAGGTTTTTAAAACCTTATAGGTTTTTTTATATCCGTAAAGCCGGACCTTTAAAAAATAAACTTTCATTATTTTTTGAAAATACAAAAAATAGACTTTATCTTTGAGTCATGAAATTAAATGAAGCCAAAGACAAATTTATCCAGACCTGGGGTAGCCTGGCTACCAGCTGGGGCATTAACCGCACTATGGCTATGGTACATGCACTGCTGCTGGTGAGCGAAACGCCTTTGTCTACAGACGATATCATGGAAGCCCTGGTGATCTCCAGGGGTAATGCCAATATGAACGTAAGGGAATTGATGGATTGGGGTATCGTAAAGAAAGAACTGAAAATGGGAGAACGAAAAGAATACTTCGTAGCCGATAAAGATATTTGGAATGTATTCAAACAGATTGTCAAAGAAAGAAGGAAAAGAGAATTAGAACCACTTGTAGGCTCCCTGGAAGAACTACGCCATATAGAGGATAAAACTGCGGAAAGTAAAGAATTTCTGAAACTGATCGATAACCTGAGCGGTGTCACCTCTAAAGCAAATGTATTACTGGACCTGGCCATTAAAAGTGATGAGAACTGGCTGATGAACAAATTGCTGAAGCTCTTGTAAAAATGCAGAGGGCATTTTTTTTGAGCATAATATTTCAAAATTTTCTGAAAGTTCTAAACTGTAGAGATGTATCAAATATTAGCTTACTCCATTTATTGCAGCATAAGTGCTTTTATCACTTTCTATGTGGGCTGGCGTTGTTATCTACATGGTTTGGTGTTCCTTCGGTACTTGCTGGACGATGAGGCCATCAGCAAGGCCATCAACCGGGTATTACTCCTTGGCTACTACCTGGTGAATATCGGGTATATCATCTGGAGTATCAGCACCTGGAAGCTGGTTGATACCCTGCCAACCCTCATCAACGAATTGGGATTTAAGATCGGCGGCATTACCCTCATCCTTTGCTCCCTGCATTATATCAATATCGGTACTCTATATATTTTCGGTAAAAAGATTATTCACTCCAAAAATCAATTATTATGAACAATTCCATGCAATTGACCGCCTATTACATCTACCTGCCTGTGGTCATCACCCTGACCCTGATCGTGGCCAACCAATTATTTAAGAACGGGAAAATATTTATGTTCGACATTTTCTCGGGACAAAAGGACATCGCTATGGCAACTAATTCACTCTTCAAGATCGGTTTTTATCTTTTGAACATCGGCTTCGCGCTCACCATCATTTATTTCAAAGAAATGACGGGTAGTGCGGATATGATCGTTAGGCTGAGCACTAAAATCGGTGGATTCATGATCTACCTGGGCCTTATGATGATGCTGAACTTACTGCTTTTCATGCGGGGCCGCAAAGCCGCACGCAGAAAAGCCTGGGAGCGCAATCAATTCGTCAATCCCGATAACGCATAAAATAAGCTAGAACATGAAAATAGTCATCGCAGGTGGTTCCGGTTTCCTGGGCCGGGCTTTACAACAGTATTTCACCACAGAATCACATGAGGTTATCGTGGTCAACCGGACACCCCGTGCCAGCAATGAACTAGCATGGGACGGTAAAAACCAGGGCGATTGGTCAAAGGTGATCGATGGTGCTGATGTGCTGATCAACCTGGCCGGCAAATCGGTGGACTGTCGGTACACGGAAGCGAACAAAAATGCCATAAGGTCCTCCCGTATCGACAGTACACGGGCCCTGCAGGAAGCCGTAAACCGGGCCAGCCATAAGCCTGCACTCTGGATCAATGCCAGCTCGGCCACCATTTACATTCATGCGGACACCCGGAAGATGGATGAATATACGGGTACCATCGGCGATGACTTTTCTATGAATGTATGCAAGGACTGGGAAGCCGAATTTTTTAAAGAACGCCATTCAGAGGTCCGTAAAGTGGCCATCAGGACTTCCATTGTACTGGGCAATGAAGGCGGGGCTTATCCAAAACTGAAAACGCTGACAAAAGCCTACCTGGGTGGCAGCCAGGGTAACGGCCGGCAGATGATGAGCTGGATCCACATTCATGATTTTTGCCGGGCAATAAGGCATATTATCGCTGACCGGGAAATAGATGGCCCGGTGAATGTTACGGCACCGAAACCGTTGACGAATAAGGCATTCATGGCATTGTTGCGCAAAAAATACTGCAGATCTTTCGGCCTTTCTCAAAACAGATTACTGCTCGAACTGGGGGCGATCTTCCTGCGCACAGAAGCCGAACTGTTGTTGAAAAGCCGGAACGTATTCCCTGAAAAGCTGCTGCTACAGGGCTTTAGGTTCGATTACCCTACTGTAGAACAAGCACTACAACAACTTTAATCTTTTATTCACCTTTATAAATCACTATCATGAACCGACAGGAAATTGTCCAATCCGTAAAATGGCAGGATCTTAAGCGGCTCTCGATAAAGGAAATGCTGATCGAAAATAATATCAGCCTGCCCTGGTTGTTCCTTTCACTCGCATTAGCCTGGTTCGGTTATTATATTTTCGCCTTAATTTTTTCCGCGTTTTTCTTCCTGACTGCATTAAGGCAGGTGCATAATGGCTTTCATAATTCGCTGGGCACGCATAAATGGCTGACCTGGTTCAGCCTGGTGTCCAACAGTATATTGATGCTGGTGTCGATACATGCCGTAAAGTTTAACCACCTGCGGCATCATAAGTATTGTTTGCAGGAAGAGGACATAGAAGGTAAATCGGCGCATATGAGCTGGTATGGCGCTATATTATACGGGCCTATACATATCTTCCTGGTGCATAAGATCACCTTGCAGAAAGGCAACCGTAAGTACCGGCGTAATATGTTGCTGGAGCTATTCCTTATAGCTTTGTTTATCGGGACTGTATTTTATTTTGATATCACTTTCCTGGAATACCATATCCTGGTTATGTTTATGGGTGAATTGTTTTCGGCTTTCTTTGCCGTGTGGACCGTGCATCATGATACCCATGAACAGCCAGAGCTGGCGCGTACCCAGCGTTCGGGCTGGAAGAATAAAATTACCTTTAGTATGTTTTACCACCTGGAGCATCATTTGTTCCCGGCGGTACCTACGATTAAATTGCCCGAGCTGGCCCGGCGTATTGATGCGGCCTGCCCCGAGATTGAGAAAAAGGAGACGTTTTAGGTTTCCGGGAACAGTGACGATCTCTTGTATTTTATAAACCTTTACAGCAGATTATAAAGAGCTCGTTAGCGCTAAAAAGCTTGATACAAAAATGGGTTTATTAAAGTGGTTATAATACGCCGGTTGTAAAATTTTTCATTACACTTTCCAACCACAAACTCCGTTACCGCATCTTCACTTATGGTAGCCTGTCTATTCCCATAAGCAAATAATAAAATGCATTTTATAAAAACACTTTTAATAACCTTACTCGTTTTCCTGGCAAACAATATTTATGGGCAAAATCTGGAAGGGTCTAAATATAGATTCGCAGTAAAAGTTTTTACCTCTGAAAAATACCAAAAGAAGTATTTATTTTAGAGGAACACTAATCATATAGCACTCAAAAATCTAAAGGAGTAAGCAGGAATTAACTACAGGTATGTTCGTTTGCGTTTTGGCTCGGGGCTATAATTATAAATAACAATAGCAGCCCTTGAGCTGCTACTGTTATTTATAATTATATTTTATGCCTTTTATTCCATCTTATTCCCGATCTTACTATTTCGCTTACTGTAAGTAAAATAGATGATCAGCCCGATACCTAACCAAATCGCTAAACGCTCCCAGCTCTCCACCGGTAAACCCAACATCAACACCACACAAACGATCACTCCCAAAATCGGCAATACGGGTACAAACGGCGTTCTGAACCCGCGGATTGCATCCGGGTTCGTCTTACGCATCACGATCACACCAATACATACCAGTGCAAAGGCAAATAAAGTACCGATACTCACCATGTGACCCAGGTCGGAGACCGGTACGAAACCGGCAAACAAACTCACAAAAATCATGAAAATAACGTTCGTCTTATACGGCGTACGGTTCTTTTTATGCAGGTCGGAGAACATTTTCGGTAACAAACCGTCCACGCTCATACTGTAAAATACCCGGCTCTGCCCCATTAACATCACCAGCATTACTGAAGTATAACCGGCTATGATCGCAATGGTCATAAATCCATTCAGGAAAGTATAGCCCGTATGCGCAAAGGCGGTGGTCACCGGGCTGGCATTACCTTTAAAATTGATGTAATTCTCCAGGCCGGTCAGCACATAAGCAAATAATACATAAAGAATGGTGCACACGACAAGCGACCCGATAATCCCGATCGGCATCCCTTTTTGCGGATTTTTTGCTTCCTGGGCCGCAGTGCTCACCGCATCAAAACCGATAAAAGCAAAGAAAACTACACCTGCACCTCTTAAAATACCGCTGATGCCATAGGTTCCAAACGCGTCACTCCCGAAGAAATCCCAGAAGGACATCGCCCCGGATCTAACCATTTCCTCACCGGTGTTCACCGGGATAAAAGGCTCGTGGTTAGCAGGATTAATAAAAGACCAGCCGATACCAATGAAAACAAGTACTACAATAACTTTTAAAATGACCAGTATATTATTCAATAAGGCAGACTCTTTGGTGCCGCGGATCAATAATAAAGACAATAAACAGACTATAATGATCGCGGGAAGATTGATGATACCGTTCATCGGTACCCCGTTAACCTCATCCCAGGGCCCGTGAAGCAGGTACTGGGGTAATTCGACCCCTAGCGAATGCAAAAACTTATTGACATACTGCGACCAACTCACCGCAACTGTAGCAGCTCCGAGCGCGTATTCCAGTACCAGGTCCCAACCGATGATCCAGGCGATCAGCTCACCCATCGTTGCGTAAGAGTAAGTGTAAGCGCTACCCGCAACCGGGATCATGGAAGCAAACTCTGCATAGCATAAACCGGCGAAACCACAACCTACCGCAGCCAATATAAACGAAAAAACAACAGCAGGACCGGCATTATCTGCAGCAGCCATACCGGTTAAAGAGAATAAACCCGCGCCTATGATCGCACCTACACCGAGGGATACAAGGGCGCCGGCACTTAATGTCTTCTTTAATCCCTTCTCAGACTCACTGGCTTCCGCAATAAGTTGATTCAATTGCTTCTTCGCAAATATACCCATAATTGTATATATTTATTTTTTAAGCATCAAACCTATATTATTTTTTCGAGATACACAACAATTATGCCTAATTAAAAATCATACATTTGCAACGATGAAGATCGATTTCTTTAAATACCAGGGCGCAGGAAATGATTTTGTGATCATTGATAACCGCAGTGAACATGTTCGCTTAACCACGGCACAGGTCCGTTTTTTATGTGACCGCCGTTTTGGTATCGGCGCTGACGGGCTCATGTTGGTAGCAAAGGCCGAAAGCTATGATTACCGTATGGTCTATTTCAATGCTGACGGGAATGAAAGTACTATGTGTGGCA
>CAXYKQ010000214.1:0-2738 GCA_964277835.1 uncultured Edaphocola sp.
ATGCAACCGCAACACAAAATTTTTCTTATCTGCCATAATGTTATTCCTTATTGATACAAAGTTCCGGCGTTTACTACCGGAGCCGCTGCTTTTTCACCACACAAAACTACCATCAGGTTGCTGACCATAGCTGCCTTTTTCTCATTATCCAGCTCTACTATGTCTTTTTCGGATAATTTGTGTAAAGCCATCTCCACCATACCTACCGCTCCTTCCACGATTTTAGCCCTTGCCGCAACAATAGCCGTAGCCTGCTGGCGTTGTAACATAGCGCCCGCGATCTCTGAAGCATAGGCAAGGTGACTGATACGAGCCTCTTTAATGACAATACCCGCCGGCGCCAGGCGATCTGCCAGCTCTTTTTCCAATATCTGGTTTACAGCCTCTCCACCCTCTCTAAGCGTAATGTTGGCCCCTTCATCCTCCAGGTTATCATAAGGAAAACTACCTGCCAGGTGCCGTACAGCGGCCTCGCTCTGAGTTTTCACATAAGATACATAATTGCTCACATCATAAGCAGCTTTATAGGTATCGCCTACCTGCCAAACGATCACTGCCCCGATCTCAATGGGATTGCCCATCTTATCATTCACTTTCAAGGTTTGTCCCTGCAGGTTATCGGACCTCAGGCTCACTCTCAATGAAGTGTACAAAGGATTTACAAAAAACAGGCCGTTATCTTTAACGGTACCAACATACTTACCAAAGAAGTTAAGCACACGGGAGTGGTTGGGATTAATGATCATTAAACCTTTCAGCAAGAAAATAAAAGCAAGTACAAAAATAATCCCTCCAATCATGGCCAAAGGATTATTGGTGCCATCAGCTGACTCAAAATTCATAAAGCAAAGCACCGACAAAACAGCGCAGGCCAACGCGATCACAAGCGCGAGATAACCGGAAATGGGTTTAATGATCTTCTCCATAAGATAAAAATTAAATTGTCATTGTTATGATATCAAAATTATATCATTTCAACTATATTTCCTAATTGATGTTTTAAAATCGGCTTCCTAAGTAATTTTCCATTTTTTTTGGTTTTTCAATTTAAAATATACCTTTGCCAACTACATTAGTGTATATATGGCGAAAAATTTGTTGATTGTAGAGTCGCCCGCGAAGGCTAAAACAATAGAAAAAATACTGGGAAAGGATTTCGAGGTGAAGTCCAGCTTTGGTCATATCCGCGACCTCGAAAAAGAGGGCATGGGTATTGATATAGACAATGGCTTTGTTCCTAAATATATAGTATCGGAAGATAAGATCAGGGTTGTGAAAGAGCTTAAATCCCTGGCGAAAAAAGCCCAGGAAGTATGGTTAGCGACGGATGAGGACCGCGAAGGAGAGGCCATATCCTGGCACCTTTGCGAAGAATTAGGCCTGAACCCTGCGACCACCAAAAGGATCGTCTTTCACGAGATCACGAAGCCGGCCATTCAAAAAGCGGTGCAAAGCCCGAGAACAGTAAATATGGACCTGGTGAACGCACAGCAGGCCCGCCGCGTGCTGGACCGGATCGTAGGTTTTGAAATTTCCCCGGTACTGTGGCGCAAGCTGAGTGGCAAAAGCCTTTCAGCCGGCCGGGTACAATCGGTCGCGGTAAAGCTGATCGTCGAGCGGGAAAGAGAGATCAATAAGTTCAATTCTGAAAGCGCGTACAAAGTGGAAGCGCTTTTTGCCGCTCAGGACATCAATAAACGCGCGGTTACTTTTAAAGCAGAAGGCCGGAAAATCAGGCAACTTGCAGATGCTGAAACATTCTTACAGAAATGTATCGGCGCCACTTATACCGTAGATAATGTAGAAGTAAAACCGGGTAAGAAAACGCCCTCTGCTCCTTTTACTACCTCTACCCTGCAGCAGGAAGCCAGCCGTAAACTGGGCTACTCGGTGAGCCGCACGATGCGTGTCGCACAAACCTTGTATGAAAACGGGTACATTACCTACATGCGTACGGACAGTGTTAACCTGAGTGAAACGGCTTTACATAATGCAGAAGACGCCATTAAACAACAATGGGGCGCCAATTACCATAAAAGAAGACAATACCAGACCAAAAACCAGTCGGCACAGGAGGCGCACGAGGCCATTCGTCCGACCAATATGATGGTGAGCCATATCGACTTCCCGGATGGACAAAGACTCTATGACCTGATCTGGAAACGCACTATTGCCAGCCAGATGGCCGATGCCCTCACCGAGAAAACGATTGCTACCATCAACATTTCTACCCAGCCGGACGCTCAACTAACCGCTCGTGGAGAAGTCATCAAGTTTGACGGCTTCCTGAAAGTATACCTGGAAGGCAAGGATGAAGAAGAGGAGGACGACCAGGAAGGTTTGCTGCCGCCGCTGCAAAGAGGACAGGCATTACCCTTAGTCCAAATGCAGGCAATTGAAAGGTTTACCCGCCCTGCGCCAAGATATACCGAGGCCAGTCTCGTAAAAAAACTGGAGGAACTGGGTATAGGCCGCCCATCCACTTACGCGCCAACCATCAGTACGGTGCAACAAAGAAATTATGTAGAAAAAGCGAACAAAGACGGCGTAAGCAGGAACTACCAGGTCCTGACCTTAAAAAATGATGAGATTGCCCGAAAGCAGGAATCTGAGATCACCGGTGCGGAAAAGAATAAGTTATTCCCTACGGACCTTGGTATGGTGGTAACTGATTTCCTCTCAGAGCACTTCCCGGACATCATGAACTACAGCTTTACCGCTAATATTGAAAATGAATT
>CAXYKQ010000215.1:0-6472 GCA_964277835.1 uncultured Edaphocola sp.
CTTCCGAAGGAATATAGTTGCGGATCGCATTGATGATGCCGGTTTCAATATTATCGGCCGGGAAAAAGGGAACCAGTGAGGCTAGAAATATTAGAGAAGGAGGTATAGCCAGCATGAGGTTGAACGATATAGCTGCCGCCCGCTCAAAAAGCCGTACGTTTTCCAGGTTTTTGAATACATCTTTGAAAATCCAACCCAGGGTCAGCCCTTCGAACTCCGGGTTGGGAATTGTGGCTTTAATTTTCTCTTTGCTTATTGGATTTATTTTTTTCATGAGTTTTACGCTCCGATTATTCCCTTAATGACCTTCCGGTATAATGCAAAAATAACTCTTCCAGGCTATTAATCCCGGCTACCTGCTTTTTCAAGGATTCGATATTATCCTGTACGATGCATTTCCCACCGTCTACTATAGCTACATTTTTGCAAAGCCGCTCCGCCTCTTCGAGCAAATGAGAGGTATAAAGTATGGTATTACCTGCTTTATTGTATTCCTGGAGGAAGTCGAGGATCATGGTCCGGGAATGTATATCGACGCCGGCAGTAGGTTCATCCAGGATCAGCAGTTCCGGTTCATGCAGGAGGGAGGCGATGATATTACACCTCCTTTTCATTCCACCGCTGTAATGGCGTACCTGCTTATCCGCGTTAGCGATAAGACCGAATCTTTCCAGGAAAAAATCAATTTTCTCCTTACGGGTTTTATTTGGAATATTATAAAGTTTACTGATATAGTTTAAATTTTCCCGCGCAGTAAGTAAGGGATAAAGTGCTATCTGCTGGGTGACAATCCCCGTCTTACGGAGTATCTTCGCGGAATCTTTGGCTACATCCATGCCGAGGACTTTTGCCTGCCCGCTGTCGGCCTTTACGAGGCCGCATAAAACAGAGATGGTTGTGGTCTTACCCGCTCCGTTGGGTCCCAGCAGGCCGGAGATTTCTCCTTTGGGAAAACTCAGGTTCATGCCCTGCAGGGAGTAGAACGCTGCATTAGGAAATTTCTTAGTCAGCGCGCTTATTTCAATTGCATTGTCCATGTATGTCGTATTTTCTGATTTAGGACCTCGTTTCTTTAATAAATCTGTCTATATAGAAATTAACATCTTCCGGCTTTTCCCATTGCAAGAAGTGGCCGCATTTAGGGATCAGTGTATAGCTGCCCCGTTCCAGTTGCGCCATAGTTTGGTCCAGCATCTGTTTCAGGCTTATGGGGTGGATGATTTTGTTTGGAATGAGGCCATCTTTATCCCCGAATAAAATATGCACTGGCACCGTTATCGTATTGAGCACATTATATACCGGTTCTTCCAGCATGCCTACAATACACTTTTCCATCATCAAGCGGTAGTGTGCCCTCGATTGCAGTTGCATAATTGTTACCAGCTGCTGGATCAGCAGAGGCGCCGAATCGGGCATAATATAAAAACTGTTATTGATGGCTTTCCGCAGGCTGTTTTCTTCTGTACTTAATAGGTCTACAAAGAGCATCGTACCTTTATAAAGATTTCTTTCTACGGTGTTAAATTGCTCAATACCGGCCGGTGCGCACAGGATTACCCCTTTTAATCCCGGGAAAGACATTGCTGCCAGGGTCATTGCGACCTGTCCTCCCATAGAGTGCCCGCAGAGAAAAACCTCGGTCAAACCTTTTTGAAGTAGGAAATCCTTAACCGCTTCGGCAAAGAACTCCATGCTGTAGGGATAACTCATATCTTTTGAAGACAAGCCGTTCCCCGGTAGATCAATAGCGATACACCTGTATTTTTGCGACAGTACCGCTACATTTTTGTTCCAGGCAATAAGGGCATGTCCTAAGCCGTGAATGAAAAGGATAACCGGGGCATCAAGATTGCCGGTATCAGTATAGGCGATTTCCACGGCATTGAAAAGGATCTTTTGTCGGAATACGGGTTGCGGGTAAAGGCTGATCTCAATATGGTCTGTGTTCATCTGGGTATGCTGCTTCAATAAGGTACAAAAATAAAGGTTTACCCATTTGCAGGTAAACCTTTATGGTAAAATTATGGTGTCTTACTAACTATAAGTTAATTCGCAACATTTTGGTAAGTATAGATCGTGCTCACCAGGACCGTTGGCGTTGCCGGGTTCGCTTTACGCTCATCAATGGTAAAGCGGGTGATGCTGTCCACCCATTTGAAAGCGCCTCCTCTCCAGGTGCTGCCGTTAATATCAGCCCGGTTAGTAAAGATCTTGATGGTATTCTCGTTTTCCAGTAAGTATCCGTAGTCGCGGGTTTGCGGGTCGGACTCGGTGCATTTACGGTAATGTTCATCCAGCTGTGCATCTGTTTTGGAGACAAAAGTCAGGCGGTTGTCGATCACACAGGGATCTACAGAAGCAGTAATATCATGCCAGATATTAGTGGGCTCATTTACGTTAGCATTTTGTTGCACTTTCACTACCTGCCATTTCCTGTTCATCAGGGCTTTTTCATAAGAAATATCCACTTTGGGTGCGGTTTCCTCGCAGGAACTTAAAAAGGTAGCCAGGGCTAACGATGCAAATACTAATTTCTTCATTGTGACAAAGAGTTTATTATAAAACCGGGGTTTATAAGATTCGTTTTCTAATTTTCTATCTAGTAAAAATAATAATAATTTTGAAAAAGCAGCAAATCTTTCAATTTTTATTGTGAGAGCGTGTCCATACCCACATTTATCGGTTGCTGGCGGATGCGTACATCAATATTCTCTCCGGCCAATATATTATTCGGGTAACCTTGTTCATTTTTATGAGCCGGCATTTGGAAATACACTACCGCGGAATTGGAATCCGTGATCCTGCCGTCCCAAACTTCCGTATAAAAGAGGTTGAGTGAATCCAGGATGATTTTAGCTGCAGGGTAGGGCATATTGATCAGGTTAGGTACCGCCAGGTTCATATTACCGTAACCACCACCTACTACCAGGTCAATTTTAGACCCCTGGTAGAGCTTTTGCCCGGCAGAGATGGGGCGGCCGTTGTAGAGCATTTGCAATACCGCACCGGTAGCCATATCTGGCTTGAAGATCGTGTCGCCGAGTTGTAGTTTATTGTTTTCCAGTAGTAATACCGCATTACGGAACGATAGGTTCAACAGGTTAGGCATTTCTACCTCCGGAGGACTTACCTTATTGACCGTCAAAAATATAGTTCTTCCGATTTTTACCTTGGAGCCGGCTTCGGGCTGTACCTCTAATACGGAAAGGGGAGCAAAAGCAGTATCATAAGCGGAATCTACAGATATGTCAAAACCCAGTTTTTCCAGTTGGGCATATACTTCTTTTATATTTTTACCGTTGATGTCAGGTACGGTAAGCTCCTCTCCGTGCCGGGTGATCTGGCTTAAGGATGCAAAGAAGGCAAAATATAAGGCAAAACAAATGGCAATTATGACCAATACATTGAACCAGAAGCTTTTAAATAAGTTTTTCATGCAGATTGCTGTACAATTGATGTTTAAAATTATGCGCTAAGGTAGGCTTATTTTTTAGCACGCAGGCATTCCTCCAGCATCTGGTTATAGAAATCACCCAATTCCATCCCTGCCGCACGCACCTGTTGCGGGATAAGGCTTTGCTCGCTCTGTCCCGGCATCGTATTTACTTCCAGGAAGTAAAGTTCGCCGCTTGTTTTATCCCAGATGAAGTCTATTCTTACAAATCCTTTACAGTTGAGGCGAAGGAAAATCTGTTTTCCTTTTTCCTGCAATTGCTCCAGCAGTTCTTCCGGGATAGGTGCAGGAGTGATCTCCTCGCTTTCATTATTATACTTCGCGGCATAATCAAAAAATTCATTTTGCGCCACAATTTCTGTAGGAGGCAGGGTAAAAATCTCATTGCCGACCCGGTATACGCCCATAGTCAGTTCACGGCCCTCTATATATTCTTCGATCAGTGCCTGTGTATCTACCTCGAATACTGCTTCGATGGCTGGTTGCAGGTCTTCTACTTTAGAAACCTTCGTAGTGGCGATACTGGAACCGCCTTCATTAGGTTTGACAAAAACAGGTAATTTAACTTTTTCCAGAACGGTACCTAGAGAATAGCCGTCATCTTTGAAAAGATGTACCGACTTGGCGATACCCACGATGCCAAATTCGTTGACCACCTTATTGCAAAATGACTTATTAAAGGTAAGTGCAGATACGATGGCATTACAGGTCGTGTAAGGTAAATGCAGCATGTCAAAATAGCCCTGCAGCTTCCCATCTTCGCCCGGCGTACCATGGATCGCTATAAAAACAGCCTCGAAATTTATTTTCCGGCTGTCAATAGTTATCGAAAAGTCATTTTTATCAACCTCTATTTTTTGATCATTATGTTCATAATACCAGCTCTCCCTGGTGATGATAATTTTATAAGTCGCGTATTTTTCCTGGTCTAAATGCTTTTCAATAGTTTTTGCAGAGTTGATGGAAATTACGTACTCGCCACTATAACCGCCTGCAACAAGGGCAATATTTGTTTTCATAACGATAAAAAAAGGTAAATTAAAGATGCTCTTCTTGGAGCTCAAAGATAGGAAATGCCTTGAACTATTTTTAAACTTGCAAATAAAGTTTTAGTTTTAAACGGAAAACTTATTTACGATGCTCAATGTACTGAAGTGTTTATTGCTTTATTGTTGCCTGCCGGCTTTTGGTTTTGCCCAGGAAATCAAAGGGTCCGTTGTAGACCTGGTTACCGGCACACCCATTCATGCAGCTACGGTATATATAAATAACAGTACACTGGGTAGTCTTACCGATCAACAGGGAAACTTCGTACTTAAAGGTAATATCGTGTTCCCGGTAGATGTGATAGTCTCGGCGGTGAGTTACGGCACCAGGAGCGTGCGGGTAAGCCAGCCGGGAATACTGTCGCCGGTAAAAATGGACCTGGAGGCTGATGAGTTACCGGCAGTAAAAGTGCTGCCGTCGCTTGAAGATGGCTGGGAGCGCTACGGCAAAGATTTTATGGAAAACTTTATCAGTTATTCCGCGTTCGCAGGCCAGTGCGACATCCTGAATAAAAAAGACCTGATCTTTAAAAAAGATGAGGAAAAAGGAATGCTGTATGTTTCGGCTAAGCGTCCTGTCCGGGTACGGAATAAAGCCTTAGGTTACCTGGTCCATTTCGACCTGGCTGATTACACACAGAATTACCGGACAAAAGAGGTTTATTTTCTGGGATATACCCGTTTTGAACCCCTGAAGCCGCGCAATGAGCGACAACGGGCAAAATGGGAACGCAACCGCCAAACGGCTTTCCGGGGTTCACTCAACCATTTTATGCGTTCAGTAGCCCAAAAAAATACGGAACAACAAGGATTCCAGCTCAATCTCGTAGTCAGGGCGACTGCAGGTGAATATGGAGCAAGGGTTCCTTTGTCCACCGATACTTTAAATCTGAAAGATACGGCGGTTATGAAAAAATTCCTGTTTACGTTCACCAATACCCTTGATCGGTCACGTATCAATGATTCTGCCCTAATCGGTTTGCTTATGGGAATTAAAAAGTGGATAGATACCGTTCCCCCGGGCAGCCCGGTTGTATTAAGGCAACCTTCGACGGATACTACGTTTGACAATCCCCATAAATTTGTGCTGGAGAAGATCCCTGCGGGTACCTTTAAGGTCGCCCATTATGATGTTTCCAGGGCAAATCCTGCAGACAGCCTGCTTTCCGGTTTCGCAATCGGGGGCGGTGACCCGGGAATGATGGAAAAGATAAAGCAAAGACGGGCAGCTGCAGCTTTTGATTACTTATATACCACTCCCTGGCCGGTAGATTCTTTTTTGATCCGGGATGGGGAAAATACCCAACTGTTTTGCAAAGATCTGGTACAGGTGACCTATAAAAATGAGGCAGAGGACGAGGAATACGTAGAACGGGTTAATCGTTTTAAAGCGACCAAGCCCGCACCCGGCCCGCAAACCAGCCTGATCGTCTTCAAGGAGCAAAAGCCGGTCACTGCAAATGAGAACGGGAGTTTTACCGAGCAATATGACTTGTTTCTGGAAGGATATTGGTCTTACGAAAAGCTGGATAAAATGCTGCCTTTAGATTATCAGCCTTAACGGTCGCATTGGGGAAAAAGTGTACCTTTGCCCTCAAAATTTTTATTGTGTTTACACCCCTTATACGCCTTACGCTATTAATTCTTTGCACTATTGTCGGGACCATCGCTGCGCTCAATGGCTGGCATTATATCATTATTGTAGCCACTTTATTTTCATTAGGCTTGCTGTGGGGCTATTACAATGTAGGCACGGTATACCTTGCTTTGCATAAAATGAGAAAGGGTAAATTTGAAGAATCGGAGCAAATACTGGACCTGACCCGCAAACCGGAAAAGCTGAGGAAAACAAGAAGAGCTTATTATTATTATATAAAGGCCTACGTAGCGAGGGAAAAGGACGATTTCAACACGGCAAAGCACTATTTTAACCTTGCATTGAGTGACGGGCTCAAAACCGAACATGACCAGG
>CAXYKQ010000216.1:0-3684 GCA_964277835.1 uncultured Edaphocola sp.
GCCCTGGGAAGTGGCCTGGATGGTTCAAACCTTATGGCCGGTGAACTAAGGATACCGGCCTGGAAAGTTGAGCTAAGACCCGGTAAATACGATTTTGAAATAGAGTTCACCTCTCCCCTGGGCCGTGTGCGATCCTGGTTGTATGGTAGCTTTTTAATAGTAGATGATATTGTAAAATAATTTTAAGTATGGAACAAATTACCGTTATTGTTAGTGACGATAATACCCCGGTACCTGCTCCGGTTGTTGCTGTTGATATTGTAGCATCTGAAATATTAGAACGTATTTCAGAAACAGGAGAATTAAATGCCGCTCAACTGGCGATGGTTGAGCAGCATTTGAACGATGCCACAATGGAGGGTGCTGCTGGAGTTCCTTTCCGTGTTAGGGTTGACAACTTCCCAGCGCAAAACCAAATTATCTATCCTTATACCGTTCATCGCGGCGTTGATGGAACCGGGGTAATTTGGGACATGATTATATATCATAGTGCTATACCTGTTATTTATTATGTAAACGATACGGGGCAAAAGACAGGTACAAGGCCAGCCGGATTCGTTTTTGCCAATATGGGCGGCGCGCCTGTAGCACCATTCCTAGACATTAAAATACAAAATTTACCCAGTGCAATTAGTGTTGCAGCAGGAGGCGCTTACAAAACAGTTTTGGTAGTTCTAACTAATGCGGGTAATGTTGATATTAACGGCTTTTCGGGGCGTTTGGCTAAAAACTCTCAGTTAATTACAAGTTTGAAAACGGAGCCGCAAATTATTTTCGAGGGCGTTACATACCGCAACGACTATAATATATTTGCTTTTACCCCTGCTAGTAGCAATATAGCATATACAACAAACGCAATCTTAAAGCCTGGGGAAAGTAAGTTCATCTTTATTGAATATGGTGCAACCCCAACGGCAACGCCTCAGGCAATGTCATTGACGAATGTTGTTTACAATCTTTCCGGGGAAAATAACACGACTAACAATAGTGCTAATATTGCCGTAACCATTACCCCGATGGAATCTATTGTATATAACATGAAAATAGAGGCTCCGGACATTGGCCAAATGAATTTTGCCCCTTATGATGACCCGAGAACATTTTTAATAGAAATAACAAACAAAGGAACGGGGCCGGTAACTGGTTATAGTGCGCACATATCGTATAATCCCGATTTAGTAAACGTGTATCCTAACAATAATCCGCAGGTCGATTATAACGGCGAAATTATAGATAATAATATTGGGGATTTCCAAGTTACGCCTAGCGCCGGTGCGATGATCCTTGATCCAAACGGATCAATCGCGCCTAATCAAACTAAAAAGATAATATTTAATATTGAGCCGTCACAGATTACACAAAGCGGACAGTTTGATAATGTTCGTTTGCACGTTAGCTTACCTAACGGCTTAGTGGATGCTGATACATCAGATAACGAATATTCTTTTGATATTGAAATCACTTAATAACCTGGCGAATGAATTATTATACCATCACGAAGGAAATAGATAAACTAAGCGCCCTTTTGCCTGGGCGCAAAGTCTATCCAATGCACAGCAACAATCATAAATCAGTCTACAAAAAGGCCATTTACAAGTCTGAAAGTGATTTAATAATTGTCAGTCTTACTAAAAAAGAAATTGAACTTTTAAGCCAGTCGGGGTTTTCGTTTACTCCAATTATTGAAGAGGGCCGCCCGCTCTGGGACGGTATGCCCAGGGTTGAACAAAAGGACGGTAAGCAAGTCGAATATTATAAAGGAGGTGGCATAGCAACAAAGTTGCCAAATACAGCCTGGGGATTTGGACGGGAAATAAATAAAGCCCCTATTTACAATACAGGATTGTTTCGGGCTAACATTATGCAATACCATTCAGAAGGTTATAAGGGCGCAGGCATAAAGGTTGGCTGTATTGCTGGTGATCTTACATTAAAGGTTCCTAAAGACTACGGTGTAATAATCCAGGACACGTACAGTTTTTTGACCTCTGACAATAAAATACCGGCTACAAATATGATGTATGAAGACCATGCTGTCCAGTGCGTTACATTGATGGGTGGAAATGATCAGATAGTGTCTATTGCCCCAGAAGCTGAATTATATGTTGCTTCACACAACATGCTGCCTGCGTCAATTGATTGGCTTTTGCAAAAGGGCTGTAAGGTTATTTATATTTCTTTTGTTGTGGGCGGTATGAGTAATGAACTGGCCGCAAAAGTTGCGCAAAAAGGGGCAATACTTTGCATTTCCGGGGGTAACGATGCCGGTGATGTGATGGTTAACCCAACCTGTCACCCTAAAAGCGTGAATGTGGGGTATTTCAGGTGCGCCGTTACGGATGACGGCGGTACGTCATATGACGAAAGTATCACCAGTTCAGCGAAGGAAAATGTCAACGGTGCCAGGCTTGATTTTTTAGTGCCAAACCAATACCTGACCTACTGGTTCGAAAATGATAAACGGCGCGCTTCTTTGGTGTACGGAACCAGTACCGGGGTTGTGATTGTAGCGGGGATTTTGGCACTTATGAAACAGAAGTACCCAGATTATCCAGTAAGGACCCTGGTGCAGCTCCTAAAGCTAAGAAACCGTAAAAACCTATCAATTCAGGATTACCCAATTCCGGTGATCAAAGAATAAAAAGCCCCCGACCTTTAATAGGGACTCTCACCTCCCTAAAAAATACAAGTGCATACACACTTTAGCCGAGAGCCATGCTCTTTGCAAGTGTGTATGCACTTTTTTGTAAATAAAATGTGAGAGAGAACGCAAAAGTAATTTAAAAATAGAAATAAGCAAACATGAAGTACAATCAATCGCCCTTACCATTTCAGGGCCAGAAGCGAAGATTTTTAGCAGAATTTAGAAACCATTTAAAAAGCGTACCTGAAGGCGCTGTTATTGTCGATCTCTTCGGAGGTTCAGGTATTTTAAGCCATACGGCTAAACAGGAGCGTCCTGACTTAAAAGTTGTGTACAACGACTTTGATAACTTTAGCCAGCGTCTGGCAAATGTAGAGCGCACAAACAAGGTTATAGAAGATATAAGGATGATCACCGACCAGCTCCCAGCTGATAAGAGAATCCCGGAAAATATAAAAACTGAAATCCTGAATAGGATCAGCCAGGAAGCCGGATTTGTTGATTATGTTACATTGTCCGCTTCCCTGCTGTTTTCCGGCAATTTTGCACTTGATTATGAGCAACTAAGCAAGCAATATTTTTATAACGCAGTAAGAAAGAGCAAATACAGCGCTAACGGCTACTTAGAAGGTGTAGAGGTAGTAAGCAAAGACTATAAGCAACTCTTTAAAGAGTATTCCAGTAATTCAAAAGTCATTTTTTTGATTGATCCGCCATACCTTTCAACCGATTGTTCAACATATGGAAGCGACAAGTACTGGAAGCTGGGGGATTATTTGGATGTATTAACCACAATGCAACGTGGCAACTATTTCTATTTTACCAGCAATAAAAGCCAGGTGCTGGAGCTTTGCGAATGGATTGCCAGCCATACCAACTACGAAAATCCGTTTAAGGATTCAGCTGTAAGCACAACCAGAAATGGAGTAAACTATACTTCCAGCTATACAGATATAATGGCTGTTAAGCTAAATATATAGCATTTAAAAGCCGCTTAAACATCGTTTAGGCGGCTTTTTTATTATAATAAAAAGAGGTAG
>CAXYKQ010000217.1:0-4620 GCA_964277835.1 uncultured Edaphocola sp.
ATTCTGAAGGAGCACATCCCGACATTTTGCAGCGACTCACCGAGACCAACCTGCAACAACAAACAGGCTATGGCGAAGATGAATATTCCCTGCAGGCTAAAAATATCATCCGTGCAAAGGTTGCTAATCCTGAAGCCCCGATCTATTTCGTAACCGGCGGTACGCAGACCAATCTACTGGTTATCGCTACGCTGTTACAATTACACGAAGCGGTCATCAGCGCGCAGTCCGGGCATATTTTCGTGCATGAAACCGGTGCCATCGAAGCCCTGGGCCACCGCGTGATCACGGTACAGACGGATAACGGCAAACTCAATGTGGCCGGGCTTGAAAAGGTTTTGCAAACCTATTCCTTAAGGCCGCACATGGTAAAACCGCGGATGGTATATATATCCAATGCCACCGAGATCGGAACGATCTATACAAAGCAGGAATTAGAGCAGCTTTCCGCCTATTGCACAGCACAAAATCTGCTCTTGTTTATGGACGGTGCAAGACTCGGTCATGCACTAGCCGCGGAAAATAATGATCTGAGCCTGGCTGATATTGCCCGGCTGACAGATGTATTTTACATAGGTGGGACAAAAAATGGCGCACTGCTGGGGGAGGCCATTGTATTTAATAACGTGGACTTAGCCCCTGAATTTGATTATGTATTAAAGCAAAAAGGCGCTTTGCTGGCCAAAGGCAGGATATTGGGAATCCAATTCATGGAATTATTCAAAGACGATCTGTATTTTGACCTGGCACGGCATGCTAATCGTATGGCGATGAAAATAGCTGCTGCCGCTAAAAATCGGGGCTATACATTCCTGACAGCATCCACTACCAACCAGATTTTCCCCGTATTACCCAAGACATTGATTAAAAAGCTAAGCGAAAAATACCTGTTCTTCGAATGGAAGGAGGTGGATGAACAGCATACTGCTTTACGGCTGATCACTTCATGGGCTACAGAAGAAACGGTGGTAGATGAATTTATAAGGGACTTACTGTAAGCCTCATCATGCATCAATAATATTATTGTTGCGTACGCATCAAATTATTAATACCAGGGAGGACCATTAAATATCATTTGGATAAGAACGGTTTTTTAAATTACCGGCTTTATACCAATTCACCATCTGAACAGAAAGCATCAACTATGTTACTCCTTAATAGTATAGTTGTTGATGGATGCGCCGGATGAGGTCCGATTACAATTGCTAAACAGGTTCTTTCCCGGGCAGCTTAAATTTCTTATTCAGATTTTTTAAACAGGGCATTTTTATACGCAATCCCCCATTTGGCGATCTCATCAATGATAGAACCCAGCGTCTGGCCAAATTCCGTGATCTCGTATTCTACCGTCACCGGCTTCGTGTGGAGCACCGTTCTCTTGATCAGGAGATTCATCTCCAGGTCTTGTAATTCTTTAGACAACATTTTGGTACCGATGCCATCTACTTCCCGCAGCAGATCCATAAACCGCAACTTGTCTCCAAGCAGCAGCGTGCCCAGTATATGAAATTTCCATTTACCCGAAAGTATTTCCATGGTATCTTTGATGGCGGAAATCCTGGTTTTACAAATCGCATTATTATTGAGTACGGATTCTTTTTTCATGCTTTATTTTTATTAAACAAATATACATCACTAATTAGTGAATTGTGAACTGACTTTCCTGTAGGAAACTGGTTTCTGAAGGGAAATTTATAGTGAATGTAAAGTTAATGTCTGGTAGCTTTGCTTTGACGTTTATGCTTACTCCAAATAATACCTGGCATGCGCTTGTTACCATATATTTTTTTACCCTTTTTAGCCCTGGCTACCCAAAGTGCCAGCTGCCAGGGAAACTCTGAGAATCAAGTAAAGATGAATACCGATACCACAAAAAATAATCCGCTGATCTGTGATCCTGCAGCAGGTGTCTGCGGCATCCCGGATCAGGAACCTACACCTGGGAAAAAACAGGCGGGACAAGTACAAAGCCTGAAACTGGTGTATTTTACCGACCCTATCTGCTCGTCCTGTTGGGGCATAGAACCGCAGCTGAGAAAGCTGAAATTAGAATATGGAAGCGATATAGCTATTGAATACCGTATGGGTGGATTATTACCCGATTGGAGCTACAATAGTGGCGGCATCAGCAAGCCATCAGATGTGGCGCATCACTGGGACGAAGTAAGCGGCTATTATGATATGCCCATTGATGGGGATGTGTGGCTCGAAGATCCCTTAAGCTCCTCCTACCCGCCTTCCATTGCCTTTAAAGCGGCGCAGTTACAGGATGCGGAAAAAGCGATCATTTTCATGCGGGAAATGCGCGAGCTGGTTTTCCTCGAGAAAAAGAACATCACTAAATGGGAACATATCGCTACGGCGGCAAAAAGTGCAGGCCTCGACCCCATTCAGTTGAAAAAAGATTATGAAGGGAAAGCGGTACATTTATTTGAAGAAGACCTGAAACTGGCACGCGAATATGGCGTAAGGGGTTTCCCGACCATGTTCTTCAGCGACACCCAAGGAAAGCAGGAAATGGTTTATGGCTCCAAGCCTTATCCATTTTACGAAACAGCTCTATTAACCCTTGCACCCCAAACGCCTAAAACGGACTACAAAAAAGACTGGAATTCTTTATTCGGAAAATACAAATCCTTAACCGCAAAAGAATTTACCGAACTTTCCGGGACGCCAAGAAAAGACAGTGAACGTGTGCTGGATGAACTGGTCGGCAAAGGTTTCCTGACGAAACTTACCACCAAGAACGGTGCCATCTGGCGGATAAAAAAATAGTACGCTTATAGGTAAGAACGGGATTCAAAAGCGGGAAGTTGCCATAACTTCCCGCTACCTTTCCGGGACCGGTTCTACCTATTGTATCAGTTTTACAAAAAAGGACTGGATTTTTAAAAAGGACTGGCGTATTCCGGGTTCGTGATCAGCTTTTGGTCGGTGAGGGTATGCAGGAAAGCGACTAAAGCAGCCTTATCTGCAGCTGATAAATGCAAGCCGCCGTTAGGTAATTGCTGCAAGAAAGATGGGTCAAGCGTAGCACTGTTTTTAACCAGGTTATAATGATCGACTACTGCTTCCAGTGTGCGGAAACGGCCGTCGTGCATATAAGGCGCCGTAAGCCCGACATTACGTAGCGAGGGAACTTTAAATTTGGCTTTGTCTCCCGCCAGGCCGGTTACTCCCTGTCGCCCTATGTCCGACATTGAAGCGTCATCATCAATCCCATTATTCATATACTTGTCATTTTCAAAATTTGCGCCACCATGGCAATGCTGGCAGTCTGCTCCGGAGGCAGCAGGAAATGCCGGGTTATATTCGGTGAAAAACAGGAAACGCCCTCTCTCTTCTTCAGGGCTTAAGGTAGTTTCACCAGCCAGGTATTGGTCGTATTTTGACTGATTGGATACGATCGAGTTCATAAATTGTTCCAGTGCTTTCGAGATCAACAGGGTATCAATGTTGGTTGAACCGAAGGCCCTGCGGAATTGCTGCCGGTAAGTACTGCTGGCCTGCAGCTTGGCAACTATATTTTCTAATGTTTCATCCATTTCCAGGTGATCCTGGATCGGTTTCAACGATTGATGCCGCAGCAATTTTGACCGGCCGTCCCAGAAGAAGGCATTACTATTCCAGGCCATGTTAAATACGGACATCGCATTGCGCTTACCGCGCAAATTGTTGACGCCAAGTGAAAATTGAGTCGTATCGTTAAAAGCAAATTGCTGTATATGGCAGCTGGCGCAGGATTGGGTATTAGTGCGCGACAGCATGTTTTCATAAAACAGCATACGGCCCAGCTTCACGCCTTCCCGCGTAAGCGGGTTGTCGCCGGCAATCGGGGGTTCGGGAAATGTTCCGTACTTCAGCACATAAGGTTCATCGGGCTCTTCTGCAGGTTCTTTTTTACAGCTGTTGATCAATACCACAGCTGCCAGTATGGAAAAGATTAAGAGTACTTTTTTATTTTTCAAAGTTTAAATTTTTTATCCCTTGTAAAGGAGTAATCCGTGAGACTTTTTAAAAAATTCACGATATCTTCTTTTTCTACGGGGGTTAAATGTAAAGGGTGTACCAGGATGCTTTTGTTGACATGAGCTTGCCCGCCGCTATTGTAATGTTCCACCACTGCCTCAAGACTATTGATGCTGCCGTCATGCATATAGGGCGCCGTGAGCGCTACATTACGCAGGGACGGAACTTTGAACCTTGCCCTGTCTTCGGGTAAGCCCGTAAACCGCATCCTGCCGCTATCGCTATACTGCAGGTACAAGCCGTTGTTCTCAAATGCGTAATTGGTAAAATTAAATCCGCTATGGCAAGCCGAACAATTGGTCCTCGAACTCAAGAATAAGGCATAACCTCTTTGTTCGCTTTCATTCAAAGCGTCCTGCTTTCCCCTATTAAAGAAGTCGTCAAAGGCGCTATGGCCACTGATAAAACTCCGTTCAAACTGTGCCAGGGCCCTGGTGATCACGAAGGCATCCAGGGGCCTGTTGTAAGCCGCCTGTGCCTGTCGCACATAGTCCGGGTCTGCATGGAGCTTTTCCACGATATCGATCATATTCGTGTTGAACTCATTGTGCTCCTGTACCGGCACCAATACCTGCATTTCCAGTGTAGGTA
>CAXYKQ010000218.1:0-3651 GCA_964277835.1 uncultured Edaphocola sp.
TGAGTGCTCAAAGCATTGCCGGCACCATAGACGGATCGGTCTTGTATCAGATTCAGGCCAAGGTCTACCAGCCCCCAGTGCGTTTGTAAGCGGGGAGATTTATCTCCGTAGACATCTTTTTTGTTACTCACTTTCACACCATGGTTACTTAAGGACAGGTTGTAACTGCCGTTCTTTCCGTCTTTCCCATCCTTACCGGCTTCACCATGTATGAGAACCGTATCGGTCGCGATAGTCGTTTTATCTTGTGCGTTTGCCGTGAAAGTGGCGGCCATGCCGATGGCTAAAATAATGCTTTTGGTTATTGGACTCGTTTTCATCGCTTATGTATTTTTATAATTTAAATTTTATACTTCTTTTTTCGTTGTTACCTATAGCTATTTCCACTGTAGTATTGTTTTTGTGCTCACCGAAGATCCATTGACCGGCTTTGATCATCTCTGGTAAAAGGCCGTTGGAGGATTCCAGTTTGAAGTCGTCTGCAGCTTTAACCTGTTGGGGCAGACTCACATAATTATAATTGTTCCGGGCAGGCACTTCGTGTACTGCACCGCTTTCCAGCTGTTCTATCCTCCTAGCTGTTCCTTCATATATACTGGTCAGCGCAACTCTCGGAGCCACATTATCCTGCAAGGCCAGTCTCATTTCCGTATCGCCGTTCTTTTTAGGAGCCGGTTTTGACCTGGGTGTTATCGGTGCTTTTTTCACCTCCGGCTTGCGTTCCAGCGAATCCATCGCTTGTTGTATCGGGGTCTGCACGACCTGGTGAATTTTATCGGACTTGACCAGGCTGTTGTCCCATTGTGCGCTCTCCTTATTACTCAGCCGGAGCAATACGCCGGTAGCCAGTATTAATGCCAGTCCTGCCGCGATGCCCCATGCCGGCTTCAATGATCTTTTGATTGCCATCGGTGGCGAATCATATTCACTACCCTTCTCCAGGTAAGAGAAATCGACAGTCGGTATAGCTGCTTCCTCCATTGTAAGGTATGCCGAGGCATACTCTTCGTATAATGCTTTATATTCCGGGAACGCTTCAATCTGCTCCCATACCTTTCCCGCCTGCGCGGCATCCAGTTCCCCGTCCAGCAAGAGTAAGATCTGCTCTTCCATATAAGCCTTTTCAAACTGCTCCATCACAACAATTGCTTTTTTTGGATTAAATAATTTTTTAATAATTTTCTCGCCCGGTGCAGGTAAACTTTAACCTGGCTTTCATTGAGTCCGGTAATTTCCCCGATTTCCTGGTAACTATATCCTTCATAATCTTTCAACAGGACGAGTTGTTTACTTTGCCGGTCTAAGATTTTTAATGCTTCTTGTAAATAGGCGCGCCATTCGTTTTTGCTTTGATCGTTATGGGTAATGATTTCCGGTACCTGCTCTATTTCCCTGGGTTTAGCTCTGCGGTAATAATCCATACATCGCCGGTGCGCTACAGTAAACAGATAACTTTTGCCTTTATCGAAATCTATAGACTCGTGCCTGGTCCATAAGACTTCGAATGCCTGCTGTACCACGTCTTTCGCCTCTTCTGCATCGTTGATGGTTTTTAAAGCAAATCGAAAGACATTGTTAGCCCACTCTTTTACAATATGATTATATTCAGCCCTCGTCATTTAATAGTTAATCGCAGCCCGGATAGAAAAGTTACAAAATGAAAGCATATTTTTTTATCTAATGAATAATATTTACTTCCAGCGCAGAGCAGGATTTTTTCCAGGCCTGCCTTTCCCGGGACAAATGTCCTTTTTTTAATTTTCTTCTTTTGGGATTTTTGTGCTTTCAAAATTACAAAAGCGAAACAATGAAAAATGACATCAAAACAATAGCCTTTGATGCGGATGACACTTTATGGATCAACGAAACTTATTTCCGGGAAGCCGAAATGGAGTTTTGCCGCTTACTGGAAAATGAGCTGCCGGCGCAACTCGTATCTGAAGAGCTGTTTGCTACAGAAATGAAAAACCTGCCCTTGTATGGCTATGGTGTAAAGGGATTTGTCTTGAGTATGATAGAAACGGCAAACCGCGTTGCCAATCGTAATGCCTCGTCAGGCCTCGTACAGCGCATTATTACGATCGGGCAGGAATTGTTGCAAAAGCCGGTTGAGTTATTAGAAGGGGTAACCGAAACGCTGGAACAGCTCAGAGGTAAATACAGGTTGATCGTCGCTACCAAAGGTGATTTGCTCGACCAGGAAAGAAAGTTAAAGCAATCGGGACTGGAAAATTATTTTCATCATATTGAAATAATGAGTGATAAAAAGAACAGCGATTATCAGAAACTGCTGAAACAGGTGGACTGCCGGCCTGAACATTTCCTGATGCTGGGCAATTCGATTAAATCGGATATTCTGCCTGTGTTGGAATTGGGTGGGTTTGGTGCACATATCCCCTACTCTGTTACCTGGGCCCATGAGCAACACGAGTATGAACCGGAACACCTTAATTTTGTAGCTTTGAAGCAGATAAACGAAATTTTGAATTATTTATAGGTTATGAACATAGTTATCCGACAGGAAAGAGAGACGGATCATCTATTCATTTTTCAATTGATAGAAAAGGCTTTCAGGGAGGAAATATACAGCGATAAAAGGGAGCAATTCCTGGTAGAACGCTTAAGAAATACGGAAGGCTTTATTCCTGAATTATCCCTTGTGGCAGAGATCAATGATCAAATAGTAGGTTTCATCCTACTCAGTAAGATTGAAATTAACTACAACAATAGGGAGCGATCTGCTGCTCTGGCATTAGCACCTGTAGCTGTCTTACCAGAATTCCAGGGTGGAGGTATTGGCGGGAGGTTGATTGAAACGGCTCATGTTATAGCTAAAAGTTTGGGACACGAGTCCGTTATTTTATTAGGGCATGAAAAGTATTATCCCAAATTCGGCTATCAACCCCTGCATCACTTCAATCTCTCTTTGCCTTTTAAAGCTCCCCCGGAAAATTGTATGGCCATTGAGCTGGTTCCCGGAGCCTTGAAGAAACTGGCGGGGAAAGTCGTGTACCCGGCCGCATTCTTTGAATAAAAAAGCGGGACCATGCCCGCTTTAAATTATTTAGATCCTACCCCGGTTTTGGTTTTGATCAGGTAAACCTGTAGAACCATGCTGAACATAAAGAACATGGCGACCATCTGGTGACTCAATGCAATGCTCTCAAATATGCGCCATTTGTTGGGTTGTATTGTATTACTGGATAATAAGGTAAAAATACCCAGCAGCACCTGGATCAATACCAATACAAGTGGCATGTACTTAAAACGGTTGAACACACCGGATATTTTTACCGGCGCTGCCTTTACCGTAAACCATAGGGTCAGGAGCAGGATGAGGTAGGCCAGTCCGCGGTGCATAAAATGAATCGTGATTTTATTTTCCAGCATGTAATGGCCCGATGGCGACTGGCCCATATTTTCCGGGAGCCACATCCCGTTAATAGTAGGCCAGGTAGCCGCTACCGTTGCCGCCTTATGGCCTGCCATAAGCGCGCCGTACACAAATTGAATGCCTATTGAGACAAGGATAACTATAGCGAGCCTGTTCAACGAAGGCGCCAGGACCTTTTTATTATCGGGAATTAACAATTTCAATGCCATCCAAAATACATATCCGCCTAAAACCATGGCCAATACAAAGTGCATAGC
>CAXYKQ010000219.1:0-2662 GCA_964277835.1 uncultured Edaphocola sp.
CGGCAGAAATAGCTCTACCAATGCAAAATAACCGTCCTGGATCTCTTTTTTCATCTGAATGCAAAGCTATATTTTTTTTAAGTTCCACAACTTTTGCATTTGATCCGTCAATAGTCATCTGAACACAACTATTTTTTTAAGCTCCACAACTTTCTATATTGATCCTTCAAAATCGAATTTTTAGAAGCGACGAAAAACAAAAAAGTCACCATTTCTGGTGACTTTTCCTTACTTGTAGGGAAGACAGGATTCGAACCTGCGACCCCCTGGTCCCAAACCAGATGCGCTACCGGCCTGCGCTACTTCCCTATCAATTTCTTGATACTTTATTTCCGGTTACAGAATACCTGGGAACTGTTGTATTCTTGCTCTTTTGTAGCGGAGACGGGAGTTGAACCCGTGACCTCAGGGTTATGAATCCTGCGCTCTAACCATCTGAGCTACCCCGCCAATTGGGATGCAAATGTACATCCGGGTTTTCTTTTTTCCAAGAATAATTTTAATTTTTTTTAAGCTAACATACTAATCGCTTTTTTCAAGGCGGCTATAAAGGTATCTATATCCGATTTATTGTTGTAAAAAGAGAAGGAAACCCTTACGGTACCCGGTATCGCATAGCTTTCCATAATTGGCTGGCAACAGTGATGCCCCGTACGCACGGCTACTCCTTGCTTGTCCAGCAACTCCCCGATATCATAAGGATGTATATCGCCCACCAGGAAAGAAATAGTCGCTGCCTTATGTGGCGCCGTGCCTATAATGCGAATATCAGGGATCTGCTTTAGTTCAGCCTCGGCATAAGCCAGCAATTCGGCCTCATGCGCAGCAATATGAGCAATGCCTATTTCCGAAACATATTTGATCGCAGCACCCAGGCCGATAATGCCGGCAATGTTCGGCGTGCCCGCCTCAAAACGGAACGGAAGATCAGCATAGGTCGTTTCTTTAAAACTAACAGACTTAATCATCGAACCGCCGCCCTGGTAAGGCGGGAGTTCCGATAATAAAGCATGCTTGCCATATAAAACGCCAATACCGGTAGGGGCATAGATCTTATGCCCGGAGAATACCAGGAAATCAATATCCGAAACCTGTACATCTATGGCCATGTGTTGTATCGCCTGAGCCGCATCGATCATTACCGGGATATTATGGCTATGGGCCAGGCGGGTGATTTCTGCTACGGGGTTTACCGTGCCCAGCGTATTACTTACCCAGGTGAAGGCGATAAGCTTCGTGCGCGGACTGATCAATGTTTCCAGTGCCTGGAGGTCTAAAGTGCCATCCGCTTTTAATGGAACTACCTTAAGGCTACCACCACGGTCTTCACAGGCAATTTGCCAGGGAACAATATTAGAGTGGTGCTCCATTTCCGTGATGATAATTTCATCCCCGGCTTGCATATATTTTTTACAAAAAGAGTAAGCCAGCAGGTTGATCGCATCCGTAGTGCCTTTGGTAAAGATGATTTCACTGCTGTGTGCCGCGTTGATGAACCGCTGAATGCCCGAGCGGGCGGCTTCTTCGGCATCCGTAGCTTTCTGGCTTAAAAAGTGCACGCCGCGATGTACGTTACTATTGTAAGATTCGTAATATTCTTTAACCGCATTGATTACCGCTTCCGGTTTTTGCGTAGTGGCGCCATTGTCCAGGTAAACCAGGGGTTTACCATATATATGTTCTGAAAGGATCGGGAAATCGCTCCTTATTTTTTCGAAATCGGTCATAATACTAAAATTGCCCCGGAGGGTACGCAAAGGTAAGACAATGTAGCTTGTGCCATCCCGGGATCTTGTTAATTTCTGGCGCTACACCACCTGCGGCTCCTGGGCCGATTGCGGGGCCTGCGTGCCCACTTCGTGCTCATAAGACCCGTATTTGACAAAAATATACAGGTATATCACGCGGGCGTAACGCATCAGCACCGGCTGCAGCAGCAATACGATCGCAACATTAACCCCCATGAACCAGAAAATACTATTATCACTGAACCGGATGCCGAAAAAAATAGCAAACCAGATCAGGTTAAATACCGTAAGACCGATAGAAAGCCCGTAACTCACATAGCCGGTGCCATAGTAAAACCCCGGCTCTATCTCCATCTTTTGCCCGCAATGCTCACAGCGATCCGGCATCTCCAGCATTTTTCCCAGGGGAAAAATAGTATTCTGCCGGAACATTTTACCTTTTCTGCAATTAGGACATTTTTTTTGTAAAATACTGGGCAGTAGCGCGGGTTTTGGAGACATAATCTGAAATGATTTACTTTACACTGCAAAGGTAATTCTTTTAAAAGGATTGAGATTTATACAAAATATGGAAAACTTTACAAGATTTACAGGAGAGAAAGCTGCTCAGTACCAGCATGTTCTGGCCCAGGCCTCCCAGATCTGTGCGCATGAAAATAACCTCATTGCTGTAATGGCAAATCTTACGGCAGTGCTCCGCCAGCAGTTCGACTGGTTATGGACGGGTTTCTACCTGGTAGATCAGGCCGCAAATTCCCTGGTACTGGGGCCTTTCCAGGGGCCACTTGCCTGCACGCGTATTCCCTTTGGCAGAGGTGTTTGCGGTACCGCCTGGGCCGAGGCGCGTCCCATAGTCGTTCCCGATGTGCATGCCTTCCCGGGACATATTGCCTGTAGTGCTTTGTCCAACTCTG
>CAXYKQ010000220.1:0-6672 GCA_964277835.1 uncultured Edaphocola sp.
CAAGAAAAATTTGCTTCTGCAGGTCGTATACCGGGCTCTTTCTTCAAGAGAGAAGGCCGCATCAGTGATTATGAGGTACTAATTTCCCGTTTGATCGACCGCGCACTGCGTCCTTTATTCCCGGAAAGTTACCTGTGTGAAGTGCAGGTTTTAGTTTCCCTGATTTCCAATGATCCTGAAGTAATGCCGGATGCTTTAGCCTGCCTGGCTGCGTCTGCCGCACTCGCGGTATCTGATGTGCCTATCCAGGAAATCATTTCTGAAGTGCGTGTTGCACGTATCGACGGGCAAATGGCGATTAACCCTTCGCCTGCGGAGATGGAACGTTCAGACATGGACTTCATCATTGCCGCTACAGATAAAAATATCATGATGGTAGAGGGTGAGTCTAAAGAGTGCCAGGAAGAAGACCTGATCCTGGCTATCGAAACGGCTCATGCAGCTATTCGTCGCCAGGTGGCCGCCCAGGAAGAACTGAGGACAAAAGTAGGCAGCCCTGCTAAACGCGAAGTAGCTCCATTTGAAGAAAATGAAGCCATCAAAGCAAAAGTTGAAGCTTTTGCCGGTGCAAAAATGCTGGAAATCTCCAGGGCAGGTAGTGCGAAACATGACCGTTCAGCCTCTTTAAAAACGCTGAAAGAGGAATTGATCGCCAGCCTGGGAGAAGAGCCGGAAGAGGCTGATATCGCCTTTGCAAAACGTTATTATGATGATTTGCAGTACTATACCGTACGCAATATGATCCTGGATGAAAGCCGCCGACTGGATGGCCGTAAACTGGACGAGGTGCGTGGTTTGTATATAGAGACCGATTACCTGCCGAGCCCGCACGGATCTGCATTGTTTACCCGCGGGGAAACCCAATCTTTAACTACCGTAACCTTAGGTACTAAAGATGATGAACTACTGGTTGAAACGGCAGGAACTTCCAATTACCACAATTTCTTATTACATTATAATTTCCCGCCATTCTCTACCGGTGAAACTAAGCCGATGCGCGGACCAAGCCGCAGAGAAGTAGGGCATGGTAACCTGGCGAAACGTTCCTTGTGGCAAATGATGCCGAAAGATTATCCTTACACTGTGCGTATCGTTTCTGATATTCTCGAGTCTAACGGATCTTCTTCCATGGCTACCGTTTGTGCCGGTTCCCTGGCGCTGATGGATGCAGGGGTACCTTTCCCGAAACACGTTGGTGGGGTAGCTATGGGCCTGATCAGCCGTGCTGAAGATGGTAAATGGGCGGTATTAACCGACATTCTGGGTGATGAAGATCACCTGGGTGATATGGACTTCAAAGTTACCGGTACCCGTGAGGGAATCTGCGGTATCCAGATGGACATTAAAGTTGACGGTTTGAGTATGGATGTAATGCGCTCTGCATTGGCACAAGCGAATAAAGGCCGTTTACACATCCTGGACGCGATGTATGCCGCAATGCCGCATACCCGTGAAGACCTTAAACCGCATGCACCACGCATCGAACAATTGATTATAGACCGCGAATTTATCGGTGCTGTCATCGGGCCAGGTGGCAAGATCATCCAGGAAATTCAAAGAACAACAGGCGCAGAAATCAATATTGAAGAAGTGGGTAATACCGGTGTGGTTAAAATCTTCTCCAATAACGGTGAAAGCCTGAATGCTGCTATGGCCTGGATCAAAGGTATTGTTGCCATTCCTGAAGTAGGTGAGGTGTACGAATCCGTTGTGAAGTCGATTATGCCGTTCGGTGCTTTCGTAGAATTTATGCCGGGTAAGCAGGGATTACTCCATATTTCAGAAGTGAGCTGGAAGCGTTTAGAAAATCTTGATGGCGTGTTAAACGAAGGAGATGCCATAAAAGTTAAATTGTTGGGAGTAGATCAGAAAACCGGAAAATTCCGTTTGAGCCGTAAGGTGTTGATGGAAAAACCGGAAGGTTATGTGGAACGTCCCGAAGGAGAACGCAGAGAGCGCCGTGAAGGTGGTGACCGCGATCGCCGGGACAGGAATGACCGTAACGGGGATCGCCGCGGACCTCGTCCTGAGCGCAGAGAACCAAGAGGGGAAAGAAATGAAACCTCCCAGTCTGCACCGGTAGACAGTGCTCCTAAGGCAGATGCCGCAGACGATGATCTGAGCCTTTAAGAAGATAAATAATGATCAATAAAAAATCCCGGGATGCCTATCCCGGGATTTTTTGTTTGCCAGGCTATTATCAGCCCTTTTTGAATTCTTTTACGCTTCCGTCCAGGTTATACTCGATCCGGTACTTTTCGCGTGCCGTTTCTACATCAGAGGTACTCCAGCGTACTTCCTGCTTGGGCACCCAGAATAGAATATCTACACTGGTTAAATCTTTATTGGCGCCGCCTTCAAGAGATTTAGCCTTCTCATTCCAGTTGTTATAAACGGTAGCCACGGTGCTGAATTTGATCTTCGAAAGCGGCCATACGTTATCATCCATTTTCCCGCTTCCGGAGATCTGAACCGCTTGCGGTTCACCCCATTTACCCTCTCTGAAATGATACTCATCAATATTTTCAGGCTTAGCCGGGTCCTGCAGGGCGATGGTAATCCGGCCGTCTTTAAAGAAGTTTACATTTTGAAATACTTTAATGTCCTTACCACTAAATTTCGGCATAGCCCTTAGCTCAGCTTCTGCTTTCTCCAATAAAGCAACATCGGTGAGCAGATTTTCGGTCTTTACCGGAGCCGCTTCTTTTTTACCTTCCGCGGCAGTTTGTTCGGTTTTTTGCGCATCTGCAGTTGTGGTTGTGTCATTTCCGCCACAGGCGACTGCAAAGGTGGAGATCGCCGCGATACTTAAAATTAAAATGTTTTGTTTTTTCATTGTATCAATTGTGTTGTAAGTGTTTATAAAAAAAGTACTATATTTCAAATATAGTACTTTTTAAAAAAAAGGCGTCTTATGCCTACATCTCTTTGATCAGGTAAATATAAGTAGGGAAGTGATCGCTGTAGCCGTCAATCCAGGTATTGTTGGAAAAAGAACGGTGCGGGTAACCTTTGTACCGGCCAAAGTTGCTGACCATGTAGGACCTTTTAAAGATCTCGGCTTTATAGAACTGCCATCCGCCGGCATTTTTATTTAGAAATCCCTGTGAAATAATGATCTGGTCAAAAAGGTTCCAGGAGTCGCCATAACCCAAAGTGCCAATGCCTTTTTTGTAGAAAGACAACCAGGGATTAAACAGGCCGCCGGGTTTTAATTTATCTTTATCACCGATAGCGCCTAAGGTAAGGGCTACAGAGTGACTGATGGGATCATCATTAAGGTCGCCCATCAGGATCACTTTATAATCAGGATTTTCTTTCACTTTTTTAGCAATGATCTCTTTGCAGATGCCGGCGGCTTTAATACGCTTCCAGGCACTGGCTGCTTCCCCGCCTCTTCGGGACGGCCAGTGGTTTACAAATACAGACACGGTGTCGCCGCCCATAAGACCGGTAACATATAAAATGTCGCGGGTATATTCTTTCCTGCCATTCTCGCTGATATCCACATTGATGGATTGCGCATCCAGTACTTTGAAGTATTTAGGATTGTACAGCATGCCTACATCCACACCCCGGAAGTCCGGAGATTCGAAATGAACGATCTTTAGTTTACGGTCTTTCAGTTTTGGCTCCGCTACCAGGTCCTGCAGCACTTTTTCATTTTCGATTTCCGCCACCCCAATGATAGCCGGTCCGTCGGGAACTTTTTCGGTAGCAATTTCAGAGAGCACCCGCGAGAGGTTTTGCAGCTTTTTACGATAAACAGCTTCCGTGTAGCCCATGGTGCCGCCCGGAGTGAACTCTTCATCATTTTTGTTCGGGTCATCTGCCGGGTCAAACAGGTTTTCCAAATTGTAAAAGGCTACCGCGTTGATCTGGTAATCTTTTTTTTGTGCCCATGAATAGCTGAATGTACCTACACCCAGTAAAGCTGCAATAAATAATTTTTTCATTCTTTTTTTTAAATAAAATACGAGAGCGAAGAACCGGGAATCCGGGCGTCACACCTTTTCAATCCTGCCGGGGCAGGCATAATTTTTGCAAAACAAATCAAAAGTAACCAATTAGAAAAAACTTTTACCAGAATTAATACCGGCATAACATAAGTAGTTTAATGAAGAATTCAGCAGGCTTTCCCTTATTTTTGCGCTTAACAGGCAAAAAACAAGCGTTCATTTGAATCTTTCTTATTACATAGCTCAAAAAATATCGGGCAATAAACAGTCCACCTTTTCGAAGTTTATCCTTCGATTGGCCACTGTCGCCACCGCGCTCAGTGTGACGGTGATGATCATAGCCATTTCGGTAGTACACGGCTTTAAGACGAAAATAAGGGAGAAAATGTTCGTTTTCTGGGGACATGCCCAGGTGAGCATGTTTTCGGCCAACCCCAGCAGCCTGATCGGAGACGCCCCCTTTCCCAAGGAGGAACAATTGATCCGGGATATCCAATCCGTTAAAGGAGTACAGTATGTTTATCCTTTTATTCTGAAGCCGGCAATTGTCAAGGCAGAGCAAGGCCTGGAAGGGATTAAATTGAAAGGCGTGGAGCCGGCTTACCCGATGAGCAGTTCTGATGCCATACAGTTCCATGGGAAGCCCATACAATATGCCGACTCGGGCTACAGCAGCGACTTAATCCTGTCGCAAGCGACCATGAACCGTTTGAACCTGGCGATAGGTGATGCGGTCTTCATCGTTTTCTTTAACCCGGATCAGGGCAGCCCTACCGTAAGAAAACTCAGGATAAGCGGCAGCTTTCATACCGGTATGGAAGAGGTTGATAAAGGATTCGGATTATGTGATATCCGCTTATTGCGTGCGGTTAACCGCTGGGAAGAACGGGACATAAGTGCCTTGCAGATCGGGCTAAAAGATTACCGCCAGTCCGAAGCGATCAGTTCCCGGATTTACCAGGATTACCTGCAGCCGCCGATGTCTGTATCTACCATTAAAGAGATCTATCCCTATATTTTTTCCTGGCTGGACTTCCAGAATACCAACGCGGCATTGATCCTGGTGATTATGGGAGTGGTTGCTGCTATTAATATGGCTACCGCGCTGCTGATCTATATCTTAGAGAGAACACAGATGGTGGGTACCCTTAAAGCCCTGGGAATGCCCAACCGGCAAATCAGGAAGGTGTTCCTATACCATGCCGCAAGGGTTACCCTGAAAGGAATACTTTGGGGCACCTTTTTCGGGGTCTTGCTCTGCTGGCTGCAGTTGCAATTTTCGCTGATCAAACTGGACGAGTCGATTTATTATATGAAAACTGCGCCGGTTGCGCTTAACTGGAGCTACATTTTCCTCGTGGCCCTCGGTACCCTGGCATTTTGCTCGCTCATCATGCTGTTGCCGGCACTGATGGTGCGCAAGATCAAAATCGTTAATGCATTAAAGTTTAAATAGCTGATGTTACAGCAGGACAGGTGGCAGATATTGGAGCGGGGGGAAATAGATCCATTGCTTTGGGACCGTTGTGTGGCCTCGGATCCTGCGGCAAAAGTTTACAATTATTATGATTACCTGGATACCTTTGCCCGGTCCTGGAAAGGGGCTGTCTATGGTGATTATATAGCTTGTTTCCCGCTTCCGGGTTTTCGCAATGGGCATTTGCCCTGGCTGATGAAGCCTGCCGCGACCCAGCAGGTACAGCTGGCTGTTTCAGGGGGTGTCGCCCCGGATAAACCCGTTGTCGAAGCTTTGCAACAGTTAATCCTGGAGCATTATAAAGTAATCAGTATAGCCGTGTCACCGCCGGTGGAACTGGGGCCTGTAGCTAAGATCAGAACAAATTATTGTTTAGATTTGTCCCCGGAATATCCTGTGTTGCGGGCGGGTTTTTCCAAGAGCGGATTGAGGAATATTAAAAAGGCGGAAGCCGCCGGTTTGCGCCTGGAAGCTACGGCGGATATAAATACCGTGATTGAATTATACCAGGCAGCCTACGGGGCACTGGCAGGTTTGAAAACCTATGTTTACGAGGCGTTCAGGAAGCTTGCCGGGCAGCAAAACCGCAATTTCAGGGCGCGCACTTACGTGGTAAAAGATGATAGTGGAACAGTGGTGTTCGCAGCTTTGCTCCTCGAAGACCATAAAGCGCTTTACTATGTGCTGGGCGCACCCACGGAGAGGGGTAGAAGCCTCCGGGCGACTTATTACTTCATAGGGGAGCTGATCCGTCAACATGCCGGCAAGGCGATGAGGCTGGATTTTGAAGGGTCTGATCTCAAAAATGTGGCTGATTTTTACCGGAGCTTCGGGCCTCAGGAAGAAAAATATCATTTTTACCAATTCAACAGGTATGCACAACCTATAAAATGGATGTTACAAAAAGTATTGGGTTTTTAAATGCATCAAAAAATTGTAAAGTATGGCTAAAGATAAAAAACTGGGATTAGGCGCGTTAGGAGGCTTAGTATTCTCGACCAACCCCGACATGATGAAAGAAGAGCCGGAGGAAGCAGTCCCGACACCCGATCCTAAAGAGCAGCGGCTCCGCGTGATCCTGGACCGCAAGCAGCGTGCGGGTAAAGTCGTCACACTGGTGGAAGGCTTCCAGGGCGATGAAGCAGATTTCCAGGCTTTAGGAAAAAAAATAAAAACAAAATGCGGCACCGGTGGTAGCGCCAAGGATGGTGTCATCCTGATCCAGGGAGATTATAA
>CAXYKQ010000221.1:0-4813 GCA_964277835.1 uncultured Edaphocola sp.
CCTTTTTCTACGAAAAGCTTCATGGCCGCCAGCAAGATCATTTCTCTTTTATTCACGCAGCAAAAATAGTCAAATTGGAATATTCATTCCAAAAACAGAATTGTTAAAGTTCAAATGCCTGCGCCTGGATATAGGACCTGGCCTCATCCCGGGTATAAAAAGAGAAATTGCGGTAGCGGTAATGCACATCGATAATTTCCTCCAGGGCATCTTTGACCAGGGCTTTGTTTTCCCAGGTATGTAAATGGCCGGTAACAGCTTCCAGGCAACCTTTTTTATAGGCGATCTGCCCGATCACGTGCACCAGGGTATTGCGTACCCGCGCAGTTTTGTCCCACTCCAATCTTTGCAATAAAGGTAATATATCCAGGGGATGTTTCCTGCCGCGCAATTCAATACCGTGGCAAATTTCCCTGCGGATTTCCTTATCAGGATGCTCAAGGTATTTTTCTGCCCACTGCAATACGGGTACGGGATTTACTTCCGCCATTTTCTTTACGGAACCGATCACCGCATTCCGAGGTGCATGATGCGGATCAAACAGTGCGCTTTCAAAAATTGTTTGCACCTTTTCGAACTGTTGTTTGCCAATCTCCCCCGCTGCATTGATCATGGTCTGGCGTATTTTAAAATCAGGACTTTGCAACAAACAGTTAAAGGTCTTTAATAGCGTAGCCTGTAATCCTGGCTGTTCAAAAAAGATCCGGCCCAGGCACAAGTAAGCGGACTTCCGGATGTAGGTGTCTTCATCTGAAGCATATTCCTCGAGATATACAGTCCGGCCCTGCTCCAGGTCCGCCTGGAGTCTTTGTTTAATAAGGCTGACAAGCGCGGCCCTGCTTGTTTTATCCAGGTCGTAAAATGCCATGAGCTTTATAAATTAAATTTCGAAAATAAATATAATCTGACAGGTGAATACTTACTTTTGAGTAAAAATAATATTATGTATTTATTGCAAGGTAAACTCGTGGCAAAATCAGGTGAGAGGGATCAGCTAGCAGGCATCCTCTTACAGGCAGCCGTTTTAATGGAGCATGCTACCGGTTGTAAACTCTACGCGGTAGCCACCGACAGGGAAAATAGTGACGCGGTATATATAACAGAAATATGGGACAGCCAGGCCGACCATGATGCCTCGCTCAGCGTGGCCGGTGTGCGCGAACTTATTCAACAGGCCATGCCCTTATTAGCAGCGCCGCCACAAAAAGGACAGGAATATAAGGTGCTCGGCGGCTGGGGCATTTAGACTGTATGCAGGCAGTTTAAGGTTTCCCCGGATAGACCGGGGTAATGCGCGACCATTGTTTTAGATACTCATTAAAACAATCCAGGATAATATTGAAGCAGCAATTCATATTGCTCTTTTGCAAAGCTACATAGCGGCTAAAGGCTTTCTGGCCAAAGGACTGGTACATTTCAGGCAAAGCGGCACAGGTTGCGGACTTGTCTTTCCCGCTCAACGATAATACTTCGCAATCTTCAAGCGCCTGCACAAATAAATCACATTTACTTATACAGGCATTCATGAAGACTTTGCTAAATTTTGACTTATATCGGATTAATAAAATAAAATTAACGCTTCGCTATGCTTTTCGTCTCCCGGGCTTTAGTAAATTTATGTTATGAATTTCAAGTATTATTATTCAACCTAAAAAGCACACAACATGGCAAAGAAAAATAACGAAGACAACGAATTTCCGGGCTACCCCGAATCTCCTGAAGGGGAAGATATCTACCGTCATGAGCAGGAAGAAGACTATGACATAGAGGATATGGAAGAAAATTTTGAAATGGGGCTGGATGTGCCAGGATCCGAAGAAGATGATGATATGGAAGCCATAGGCTCGGAAGATGAAGAGAATAATTATTATTCTTTAGATGACCAGGACGATGATGCAGATGAAGACGACCTTTAAACAGTTAAGCTCCCTTACCTAACATCTATTCTGTTTTTACGGAAAAGGCCGGTACATTTATTTGTGTGCCGGCCTTTTTTTGCTGTACTTTATGGCCATTATCTTCGTGCGCCGCCTGTAGTTCTTCCATTTCCGTTATTGTATGCTGCGCGATTACGCTCGTTTCTATCGTCATAGTTATTACCGCGGCGATTGTCATTGTTCTTTAGCCATTGGTTGTGCATCGGGTGTCCTTTGCTGGCGTAATATTTATTTTCGCGACTGTCGCGGATCATCGTTTGGCGAACACCCATTCCTTTATACCGCGCATAATTCCTGATGTGCAGGCTATTCTGACGATAAGGCGCATTCTGGTTTAAGACTACTTTATAAGCACTGTAAGGGTTGAAACGATAAGCGCCGGGAATAGTGCGGGTATAAACCCAGGTATTCCCATTTAACACTACATACTGCGCACGGCTGATGTCATAGTAGAAGTTGTAGTCAGGGAAGTAGTAAAACTGCGCATAGTCATAACCGGTAGGTCCCCATGCCGGCTGGTTACCGATATTGATCTGTATATTTATTTTTGCTTCTGCTTTAGGAGCTATTGCCACACCCATAAATACCATTGCTGCGATTGCGATTAACTTTCTCATAATTCCTAAATTTTAAAATGATTAATTTTTATTGTTATTCCTTTGAACGCATTTGAAGCCAAAGGTTAAACGCTCGTTTAATATTTAACAGTAGTTAGCAATTAAGGCGCTGTACACAGTATTTTCGACCACGCTTTCCCCGCGCTTACCTGGTTAAAACGGCGTCTGGCCTAAAATCGCCCAGCTAAAGTGATTGCTTTTCGTAAATTTGCCACACATGCAAAATATAAAACGATGAAGCGATTATCATTATTTAGTCTATTAATTTTTATGGGGATGACACCACTACTAGCACAGATCAGCGGCGCCTGGAAAGGCGAACTGGAGGTACAGGGTAACAAATTGGAAATGATCTTTCATATCGAAGATAAAAGCGGTGTGGTCTCCGCAACGCTGGATATACCGATGCAGAAAGCGATGGGCCTACCCATGGATAAAGCGTCTTTTAACGACCCGAATGTAGAATTAGGTTTTACACAGGCGGGTATTGCCTATAAAGGGATATTGAAAGGAAATAGGATCGAAGGTAAGTTCACGCAAGCCGGTATGGAAATGCCCCTTAATCTTACCAAGACAGAGGTGAAACTTCCCGGGGACCTTAGCCTGCCTTCCTCCGCAGCCGACATTCAAAAACTGATCGGCCTGGATAAAGGTGCCTATACCTATAAAGTTGAAGACTATTTCGCCAAACCGAAATCCAGCAGTTTCCAGTTATCTCCTAACGGCAAATATTTATCCTATAAAGAAAAGGATGCCAAAAATAAAAACCACGTTTACGTAAAGGAAATTGCAACCGGTAAAGTATCAATGGCAATCGAAGAGAAAGAAGAACTCATCCGTGGCTATGGCTGGGTAAACGACAACCGTTTACTTTATGTGATGGATAAAGGCGGTGATGAGAATTACCACATTTATGCAGTAGATCTCGATGGTAAAAACAATGTGGATCTTACCCCGTACGAGGGCGTTCAGGCCAGCATCATCAGCGCTTCCAGGGATCATAAAGAGTTCATCATTGTAGGGATGAATAAAGAAAACAAACAGGTACATGAACCTTATAAGATCAATGTAACTACCGGGGCTACAGAAAAGTTGTTTTCAAATGACGATCCTGCCAACCCGATCATGGGTTATGAATTTGACCGTCATGGTAACCTGAAGGCTTATGGCCGCATGAAAGACGGCACCAAAACGCAACTATTTTACCGCTTAGACGGAGAAAAAGAATTCAAACTGGTTTATGAAGGCAAATGGTATGATGATTTCAGCATCGCTTCTTTTAACTATGCCAGCAAAAACCCGGATGAAGCTTATGTACTCACTAATGTAGATGGTGATAAAACAAGCATCGTGTTATACGACTTTAAAACTAAAAAGGTAATTAAAGAGATTTATGCTAATAAAGATTATGATGCCAAGACGCTGGGCCTTTCCCGCAAAAGAAACTGGGAGCTGGATTATTACGGTTTCGAAGGGGAAAAATCAGAGATCATCCCGGTGAGCCCTACCTTCAAGAAGATCTATGCCAATCTTGAAAAACAGTTTAAGGGCTATGAATTCAATTTTGCGGGTAAAACGGATGATGAAGACAAAGCGCTGATCATTGTGCAAAGTGATAAATTATACGGTAAATATTATATCTATGATATGAAAACCGGTAAAGCAGAACTGTTGTACGACCTGATGCCCCAATTGAAGGAAGCAGACATGGCCGTGATGAAACCAATTACTTTTAAGGCGAGAGATGGTAAAACAATTCATGGATATATCACTTTACCTAAAGCTGCTTTAGAAGGCAAGAAAGTACCTATGGTGGTGAATCCACATGGTGGTCCTCAAGGCGTGCGTGATCATTGGGGTTTCAACCCGGAAACACAATTGTTCGCGAGCAGAGGCTATGCCACCTTACAGGTAAACTTCAGGATCTCGGGTGGTTATGGTAAAGAATTCCTGACTTCCGGTTTCAAACAGATCGGCCGCAAAGCAATGGATGATGTGGAAGACGGGGTACACTATGCCATCAGCCAGGGTTGGGTAGATGAAAACAAGATCGCTATTTACGGCGGATCTCATGGTGGTTATGCTACCTTGATGGGACTGATCAAAACGCCCGATTTATATACTTGTGGTGTAGATTATGTAGGTGTGTCGAATATAGAAACCTTCTTCGCCTCTTTCCCGGAATACTGGAAACCTTATACGGAAATGGTAAAAGAAATCTGGTATGACCTGGACAACCCGGAAGAAGCTAAAATCGCG
>CAXYKQ010000222.1:0-27003 GCA_964277835.1 uncultured Edaphocola sp.
GTACCGTAGCAGCTCCCCAGGATATTGGCGCAAACGATAAAGTGCCGGCCGGGGTCCAGTGTCTTACCCGGGCCGACCAGGCCTTTCCACCAATCGGCCACATCTGAATTTGCCGTAAGCGCATGGCAGATCCAGATCACATTGTCTTTATTGCTGTTCAAGGTACCATAAGTATGATAAGCGATCTGCAGGGAGTCGATACTTCCGCCCTGCTCGAAATGAAAGGCTCGGTCGTGGTAAAAGGTTTGTAACATTTCTGGTATTTTGAAATAGCGGTCGAACAAAAGTAACCGCTTTTGCCTATTTTGCATAAAAAATAAACAATGCCAAAAGTTACGGTTACTTATAATCGCGCTGCCGATCATTACGCTGCTGCGGATGCGCAAGAAAATACAATTGTTTTCAAGGCCGGAGGGGCTGACGGATTGACACAGCTTGGCTCAGCAGGTGCTGTAGGTCCTATGCTGAGCCTTTTGATGGCTATGGGGGCCTGCTCTGCTATTGATATCGTGATGATCCTGGAAAAACAAAGGCAGTCATTTGATACCCTGGTGGTTGAAGTAGAGGGAGAGCGGGAAAAAGATATGACCCCTGCTTTATGGATAAAGGCCCATGTACATTATATCCTGACCGGGAATGTAGCAAGGGAAAAGGCAGAAAAGGCAGCGCAGTTGTCGGTTGATAAATATTGCTCGGTGGCGGAGACGCTGCGCCGGGCAGGTTGCGCGATCAGCTACAGTGTGAGTGTTCATTAGTTTATTTATTTTAAAAAATCCGGGGCCAATGCATCCTATATCCAAAGCGATCCGTATACAACTGGGTCCTACCAGCGAAAAAGAACATTCCAATCCGATCTTCATGACCAGCAGTTTTTGTTATGACGATGCGGAACAAATGCGCGCTGTTTTTGCCGATGAGATCGAACAAAATATGTACAGCCGTTTTGTGAATCCGAATACTAAGGAACTGGAGCAAAAGATGGCAGCCATTGAAGGAACAGAAGCGGCTTTTGCTACAGCAACGGGTATGGCTGCAATCTTTTCCAGTATTATGAGCCTGTTGCAGCAAGGAGATACCTTGTTGAGCTGCAATGCTGTTTTCGGAAGTACACACACAGTAATCACGAAGTATTTACCTAAATATGGGATCGGGCATAAGTATATACCGGTTTCAGCAAGCGCAGAGGAATGGGAGGCCGCTATAGACCCGACAGTGAAAATGATTTACCTGGAAACGCCCACTAATCCCGGGCTGGATATCCTGGACCTGGAAATGATCGGTAAGGTTGCAAAAAAACATAATGTAATCTTCGTGGTGGACAATGCTTTTGCCACGCCTTTATGCCAGCAGCCGGTACAGTACGGTGCGGACCTGGTCGTGCACTCCGGTACTAAATGGCTGGACGGCCAGGGCAGGGTGTTAGGGGGTGTGGTATGTGGCAGGAAGGCTTTGGTAAACGAGGTTTATCTATTCGTGCGTAGCACTGGGGCCTCCTTATCTCCTTTCAATGCCTGGATCCTGAGCAAAAGCCTGGAAACACTGGATGTAAGGATGGAACGCCATGCTGCGAATGCTTTATACCTGGCAGAGCAGTTAAGCGAGCATCCTGAAATAGAATGGTTGAAGTATCCGCATCTGCCCTCACATCCACAATACGCTATTGCTACAAAGCAAATGAAAAACGGGGGTGGCCTGGTGAGCTTTAATTTAAAAGGTGGATTGGAGGCAGGGCGCCAATTCCTGGATAAATTGAAAATGCTTTCTTTAACGGCTAACCTTGGGGACACCCGCAGTATTGCTTCCCATCCGGCAAGTACTACACACGCCAGGCTTTCGGATGCGGAGCGGATGAAAACGGGTATTACACCGGGCCTGATCCGGATCTCTGTCGGGCTGGAACACCGGAATGATATATTAAATGATATTTTACAGGCACTGTAATCCATAAAAATGGCTTGAACCTCGTTCAAGCCATTTTTATGGATCAACTAATTTACTCCAGTTGTTATGCCGGATCTGCCGATGCAAACTTTCTGCCTCAAGCCCAAAGCGCAGTTCCAGTTGAAATTATTGTCGCTTTTCGACAAGCTCAATGGAGGGTAATGAATTTGATGAACCGGCTAGCTGTTTTCTATTTCAGGTAGAGATCAAAATAATCCGTGATCTTTTGCATTAAGTGAACCCTGTCTTTACCTACAACATTATGCGCATGCCCGGGATAAACAAAATAATCCAGCTGCACCCCGTTGTCGACACATGACTTTACGAACTTCATGGAATGTTGCCATACCACCACGTCATCTTGTGCGCCATGGATCATCAACAATTTACCTTTAAGGTTCTTTGTTTTGGTCAGTAAGTTATTATCGGCATAGCCCTTCGGATTATCCTGCGGGCTGTCCATATAGCGCTCAGTATACATGATCTCATACATACTCCAGTCAATAACCGGTCCGCCGGCAACGGCCACTTTAAAAACATCGGGCTGACGCAGCATCAAAGAAGTGGTCATAAAACCACCGTAGCTCCAGCCATGAACGCCCATGCGGTTGTCGTCAATAAATGGTAAGGATTTAAGATAAGCCACTCCTTTCAGGTGGTCATTGATCTCTAAAGTGCCTAACTGGCGGAAAGTAGCCTGTTCAAAAGCAAGGCCTCTGTTACTGCTGCCTCTTCCATCTAATGTGAATACCGCATAGCCTTTTTGGGCCAATAGTTCATACCATAAATTACCACTGGCGGGATATGTGTTTTGGACTAACTGTACATGCGGACCATTGTATAAGTAGTAGATTACCGGGTACTTTTTGTTCGGATCGAAATCAGTAGGGTAGATCAGTTTGCCAAAAAGTGGCGTACCGTCTTCTGCGGCTAAGGTTACCTCTTCCACTCTTGCACGCTGGTATTCCTTTAGCGGATCTTCCGCTTTAAGAAGCTGTCTGACGATATTGCCTTTGTTGTTGATCATATTCACCACTCTTGGCGTGGTGGCATTGCTGTATACATCCAGGATATATTTACCGTCATCGCTGATGGCGGCACTGTGTACGCCTGCAGCTGCATCAATACGCTTCAGGCTGCCGCTCCTGTAGTTCACGGTGTACAGGTGTTTCTCCTTAGCACTTTCTTTAGAAGCAGAAATGATCAGTTCATTAGCCGATGCATTGATGCCTTCTATAGCGTTTACCAGCCAGGGACCTGAAGTTAATTGCTTCACCAGTTTGCCGTTAGTATTATACAGGTAGAGGTGCTGGAAACCACTTCTTTCACTATGCCAGATGAACTCATTGTTTGAGTTGGGTAAGAAAACCAATGCATGTTGCGGTTCTACATATTTGTCACTTTTCTCCTCGAATAATGTTTTGATAAAAGCACCGCTTACCGCATCATATTGGTTGAGCTTCATGTGGTTCTGGTCGCGGTTCAGTACGGCGATATAGATATGCTTTTCGTCGGGGCTCCAGGTAACGCAGGTCAGGTATTGATCGGCAGGTGTCCCGGTCTGCAGGAATATCTTTTTATTGGATTTTACATCGTATACTCCCAGGGTCACCTCGTGCGATTTACGCCCGGCCATAGGGTATTTAATGTTTTCATTTTGGGCAGCTACCGGGTTCCAGTCGATCACCGGGTAATCTGCGACCATGCTTTCATCCATACGGTAGAAAGCGATTTTATTTTTATCCGGGGATAAAAAGATGCCACCGCTTATCCCGAATTCGTTCCGGTGCACACTTCGCCCGTTTACGATATGATTTTCTTTGCGGTCTTTGGTGATCTGGTGCCTGTTACCCCGCTCATCGATTGCGTAAAGATTATTGTCCACTGTGTAGGCGACCAGTTTATCTTTGATTGTGATATTGGCCGCTCCTTTTTCGAGGGCTACCGGTGAAGCGGTGGTAAATCCTTTATCGTTCGTGGACTCGATAAAATAAAGGTCATTTTGAACGGTAAAGTAAGGCTTACTGTTGTTCCAATTAATCGCCGGGATTCCTTTTAAACTGTCTTTGCCAAACAATTGCTGGTTCAATCCCGGGAGACTGATCCAGGTTTCTTTTTCAAACTTTGGGGCCGCTATCTTGTACAGCACATTTTTTTGCTGGTAGACAAGGGTGTGCTGGTTGTTCATCCATACCGGTGCGCCAAGGCCCTCTATGGCAAGATTGGTACGCAAACCCAGGACGGCGTCCTGCATGGTGAACTTTTTGTTTTGAGCCTGCATATTGCCTGCCTGTAATAAAACCAGGCCTGCAAGGATTATTCTTTTCATGCTATCTGTACTTTTTTAAGAATAAAAAAGAGGCTGTCTCAATCTTATAGGTGAGACAGCCTCCTGGAGATAATCTGGTTACTTAACTACTTGCATTTCGTCGATCAGGTTCTGCGCACCACCTAATTTGTCGATGATCCACATTACGAAACGGATGTCAACCGCGATCGTTCTTTTGTATTGTTTGTCGAAAGCGATATCGCCGCTCATCGCCTCCCAGTTACCGTCAAAGGCTAATCCTAACAGTTCCCCGTTGGCACTGATGATCGGGCTGCCGCTGTTACCACCGGTAATGTCATTATTGGTAATGAAACAAGTTACTAATTTACCGTCCGCATTAGCATACTGGCCATAATCACCTTTATGTGCTAAGGTTAAAAAGTCTTTCGGTAAATCAAATTCGTAATCGTTAGGTTTATACTTGGCCAGCAAACCTTCCATAGTGGTATAATAGTCATATTTTACCGCATCTTGTGGTTCGTAGCCGGCTACATTGCCATAGGTCACACGCATTGTTGAGTTAGCATCGGGGTACCAGTTTTTGTCCGGGTTCATTTGCATCAAACCGGCAATATAATCTTTAGCCAAAAGTGATTTTGACTTGTTGTACTCTTCTGTTTTTTCCTTGAACTTGGCATCCTGGTTGTCCATGAATGCTTCCATGTATTGTACCAGAGGGTCATTATTCAGTACCTCTAAATTTGGCGCATTGACAAACTGGTTGAATTTAGCATCATCCAATAAGAATGTGTTTTTCACCATGTAATTGGCGTACTGCGCAAAAGCATTACCGGATTTATCATTCGGGAATTTTTTAAAGATTACCGCATTGTAAATCGGAGGTTGTTGGCCGGATGGAATGTCGTTATAATACATTTCCATTGTTTTAGCCAGGATTTCTTCGTCGACAGGGGCTACATAGTTTTCCATCAAAGAAGTTTTCAGGGCTTTAAAGCCTTGGACCGCCTTTGTAGCTTCGTCTTTTTTACCTTCTTGTAGTGCTTTCTTGATCGTTACTGCTCTCGCCGCCAGTTTGGTAACCACAGGAGCCGCGATACCTTCGCTTAAATAGATATTTTGTTTTGCATAAGGGCGGTAGGCCGCGTAGGTTTTGGCAAATTCACTTACGATATTTTTAGCAGCGGGTTGATTTTTTTGTGCCCATGCCGTGAATGCTTCTTCCTGCTTTTGTTTATCACTGACTACGTTCAGGCGCTTTAATTGTTCGGTTTGACCAATGAAGTATTTCCAGTAGTTAGCAATGCTGGCATAGTTAGAGGCTAATTTCAGGTTGATCGCTTTGTCCTGGCGCATATATTTACGCATAATAGCCAGGCGTGCATCTCTCAGGTTGACAATAGCAGGGTTCACTTCGTTGATCGCCATATCCACGCCATAAGAAGTCTCATAACGATTGGTACGGCCGGGATAACCCATGATCATGGCATAATCCTGGTTTTCTACACCTTGGATATTTACCGGCAAGAATTTTTTAGGTTTGTAAGGGACGTTGGCCTTTGAAAATTTCGCAGGTTTATTGTCTTTGTTGGCATACACGCGGAACAGTGAGAAATCGGCAGTATGACGTGGCCACATCCAGTTATCTGTATCACCACCATATTTCCCTAGAGATTTTGGTGGGGTACCGACCAGGCGTACGTCTGTGAATACTTCGTACGTCAGCAGGATATATTGATTGCCTCCGAAATAAGTGGAGATCTGCGAAGCATATTGACCGCCTTTGTTGGCATCTTCAATTAACTCCTGCAGGATCTTATCGGTTTTTTTCTTTTTCTTTTGAGCAGACATCACTTTTTCTGTAACGTCTTCCATATTCACCAGGAATTTTACCGTCAGGCCCGGAGCAGGAATCTCTTGTTCCATAGATTTTGCCCAGAAACCGTCTTCCAGGTAGTTTTTTTCTACGGTACTCACGTCCGCGATATTACCATAACCGCAGTGGTGGTTGGTGATCAGCAAGCCATTTGCAGAGATCATTTCCCCGGTACAGCCGCCGCCAAAGTGGACGATCGCGTCTTTAAGGCTGGCATTGTTGACACTATATACGTCTTCGGCACTTAAACGAAAACCTTTGGCTTTCATATCTTCAATGTTCTTCCCAATGAGCATCGGGATCCACATACCTTCATCAGCCCGGGAAGGTGCGCAAAACAAAGCCGCCGCAGCAATGCTTAGTAAAAGTTTCTTCATTATGTTAATTGTTAAAATATTCTGCGCAATTTACAACCGATTTGCGGCTTATAAAAGCTTTTAGTTAAAAATCCCGCGTTTAGGGGGAGACAAGGAAAATGCATAATTCCTGGCAGCTTATTTATTGATCTCTAGTGCTTTGTAGAAAATATCCAGGTAAAGTTTAGTTTTTCAATCCGATTGTTTCAATATTCATGCCTAAATGTACAAGTTCGTTTCCAGCGTTTTAGTTTTGCTTCAAATTAAAAAAAAATGAAAAAAATTTTGTTTGCAGCTGTAGCTGGCTTGTCGTTTTTTACCTCTTGTAAAAAAGAAGGCAAAGAGCCGGAATTTAACCAGAATGACCTGGCCCCGCTTTCTGTTGAATTTGACAATATCGTCGGTGGAACTAATCTTTATTTAAATAATACAACTTACACCAATGCCGCCGGCGAAGATTATACCATTACTTTACTTCAATACTTTGTCAGTAATATAAAGGTCTATAAAGCCGATGGTACGGAGTACGTGATACCGCAGGACAGCAGTTATTTCCTGATCAAGGAAGGGGATGTCGCTTCGGCTAGCGCCTTGGTCAATGTACCGGAAGGAGATTACAGCCGGCTTGTCTTTACCTTAGGCGTAGACAGCCTGAGAAGCACTATGGACGTGGACCGGCGGACGGGCGTCCTGGACCCCGCCAGCGGCATGGACGAAGGTATGTATTGGGGCTGGAACAGCGGTTACATCTTTTTTAAAATGGAAGGTTTATCTGATGCGGCGCCGGTTGATGGCAGCGGCCAGCATAAATTCCGTTACCACATCGGAGGTTTTGGCGGTTACAGTGCGCCAACGATAAATAATATCAAGGAGGTTAGTATCGACCTGAATACCGCGGGCGTGGCCAAAGTGCGCAAGGGCCGTACCAGTAATATACACCTGATGGTGGATATTGCCAAAGTGATGAATGGACCCACAACAGTGAGTATCGCGGCCAATCCGACGGTAATGTTCAGTGACTTCAGCGCAAAAATTGCTGCTAACTATGCTGCTATGTTCAGCCATGATCATACCGAAAATTAATCTGCTCATAAAATAACTGTTGTGAGAAAGCTACAAATGACCTTCCTGCTTATAGTGGTACTGGTCCTCGCATCCTGTAAAAAGGAGATCATAGATAAGGTGACTGAATTTGCCGGTTTTAAAAAGCCGGCAAACTTCCCGGAGCCGAGCTATCGTTTTGATACCAACCCCCTAACCAAAGCAGGGTTCGAATTAGGTAAAAGACTTTTTTACGAGCCCCGGCTGAGCCGCAATAACACGATCAGTTGCGGTTCTTGCCACATACAGGCTGCCGGCTTTACCCATCACGGACATGACGTGAGCCATGGTATTGAAGACCGTTTGGGGAAAAGAAATGCGCCGCCGATCATGAACCTGGCATGGCACAACACCTTTAACCTGGATGGCGGAGTATTCGACCTGGATATGCAACCTATAGTGCCGATCACCACTTTTGAAGAAATGGATGAGACACTGGAAAATGTGTTACGAAAATTAAAAGCACACCCTGAGTATCCCAAACTTTTTGCTCAGGCCTTCGGTTCCGAAGAGATCACCAGCGCAAGGTTATTGAAAGCCTTATCCCAGTTTATGGTGATGTGTATCAGTGATCAGTCTAAATACGATAGTGTAATGCGCAGTGAAAGCAGTTTTACCGCAGAAGAGTTACAGGGTTATGAATTGTTTAAACAAAAATGCGCTTCCTGCCATAAAGAGCCTTTGTTTACCGACCTGAGTTTCCGTAATAATGGGATTGGTGTAGGTTTTAACAGCGATGTAGGGCGTTACGAGGTTACACTTAACGAAGCGGATAAATATAAGTTTAAAGTACCCAGCTTGCGTAACCTTAAATACTCTGCACCGTATATGCACGATGGCCGCTTTTATACATTGGATGCAGTCCTGGATAAATACAGCAACGGTATGCGGTACGTGCAAAATATTGACCCGGTACTTGATAAGGGCAATAATACCTACGGAATTGACATGAGCGAACAGGAAAGAAGCTACCTGAAAGCATTCCTGAATACCTTGAACGATGAGCATTTTATAAAGAATAAGTTGTTGTCAGAATAAATTTAGGATATGAAAAGATTGATACTGGCTGCAGCCTTGCTGGCAGCGACCACGATGGCAGCAGATGCCTGCGATATTTGCGGATGCGGGGCGGGTAGTTACTACATAGGTATTCTGCCGGAATTTAATGCAAAGATCTTAGGTTTGCGGTATCGCAGCAGTAATCTTACTACACACCTGAACCCGGCAGGCGAACGGACTTACCTGACTACCGATGAACAATACTATACGACCGAACTCTGGGGTGGCTGGACGATCAAAGACCGCTATCGCATCATGGCTGCTGTACCCGTAGCCTTTAACATAAAAGACAATGAAACGGCCAGGGAAAGCAAGACTGGTCTCTCTGATGTTACCTTGCAGGGATTTTATCGTTTATTGCGTAGTAAAAAGACTTTAGGGAATAGTGAACGTACAAAACTACTGGTCCAGGACTTGTGGCTGGGTGTGGGGATTAAAGCGCCAACGGGTAAGTATAATCCTGCGGATAAGAGCAGCACAAGCGCCCCCACAAATTTGTTTCAACTGGGTACGGGCAGCTGGGACTTTATGTTGACGGGTATGTATGATATCCGCTTGCAGGACCTGGGTTTTAACGCGACTGCGAGTTATAAACTCAATACCGCTAACCGATATGACTACTACTACGGCAACCGCTTTAGTGGCAGTGCACAGTTGTATCACAAATTTCGCTTCGGTGATAAGTTGATGATCGCCCCTAACGCAGGCTTCAACTTCGAATATTCGCAAAAAGATATCGACGGCAGCATAGCGGTAAGAGCTACAGGAGGGCAATTGATGTTCACGACTGTAGGCGCGGAACTGAGTTTTGAAAAATTTTCTATTGGCGGAAACTGGCAACCGGTAATGAGCCAGGATATGGGAGAAGGAGCCGTAAAAGCAGGGAACAGGGCAATGGTACACCTTTCTTTGCTGTTTTGATGAGCGCTAATCCATCATTTTAACAGGAACTTCAACGGATATTTTTTCCCAGCGAAGCCTCAGGGTACCTTCCCGGTTATTCTTTGGATCCAGACTGATGTCGTAGGTCAGTCTTTGAACGGCTTGTTTCAGTTTTTTAGGTTTTACTTTGATCCGTAAAATATCTTTTTTTGCATCATAATCATCCGCTAAATGCTGGTTAAAATTTTCATTTACAATCACCGTCCAGCTGTCTTTACCGGGAATAAAGAATAAGGCATATTCGCCACCCAGTAATTCCTGTTTATTGCCCAATATGGCATTGCCCATTAAGGTGAGTTTCGTCGCGTTATGCGCCCCGCCGGACCATACTTTATCGTAAGCGACCAGGCCGCCCCAGATCACCCGGTCTTTAAGGCCCGGAGAACCATAGTCGACTTTCACATAATCATCGCCGAATGATTGGCAAACGCTTCTCCTTGGGCTGCCTTTCATATTGTCCTGTATGATGATACCTCTATTGACACTATCGGCATAGTCGGGCATGGCCGGTAAACAAGTAGCGGGAGCCTGCCCGTATAGATAAGTTTCCGGTGTGGCCTCGAAAGATTGTTTGCAGTTTTGCGAGCAGAAGGAGAAAATTTTATCTTTGTAAGTATAAGTGAACCGTTCTTCAGTGACCTTCATTTTACAAACCGGGTCTGTCTGGTCCCCCACCTGTTGCGCCATTACCCATGGAACGCGGAATAGGGTCAGAAAAAATAAAAGCGTCGCTAGCCTGAGTACAAAATTGGGGTTCATGAGAAACGATCAGTTTATAGATAACACGATAAGCCTTAGCAAGTGCCGAGGCTTATTTTTATAATATGATAAAGATAGTAAACTAATTGTTTTTGGCCCGCTTGAGCTTTAATTGTTCACTTACCTTTTGGCTTAACTGATACATTTTCACGATCGAGAATAATACAAATGTGCCGGCTACAAATAAAGAAGCCTGCCAAACGAGGTTATTGTTAAGTATTGCGCCCGCATTAAATATCAGCAGGCCGATAATGCAGGCCAGTGCGGTAGCGGTTAAAACGAGTAAATAATCTTTGCGTACAGATTGCATAAAGAAAAAATTGAATCAGGTAAAGTTAAAATACGTTTACTTAAAGCAGCGTTAAGTATTTTGTTTGCGATACTGCTCCGGGCTTAACCCGGTATGTTTTTTGAAAAAAGTGACGAAATAAGATAAACGCTCAAAGCCCAGTTCATGAGCGATCTCGGAAACGGTTCTACCGGTATGGCTAAGCAGGCGTTCAGCCTCCAAGGCGATGCGTCGCCGGATGAGCTCGCCCGAGCTGATACCCCTGGTTTCCTGGCAGATTCGGTTCAGGTAGTTAACACTTACAAACATTGCCGCAGCGTATTGAGAGGGCAGCTTCAGGCTTGAAAAATTCTCCTCCACTAATTGCTCGAAAATACCCAGTTTCCGGTCTTTTTCCGTGATCTTTCGCACCGTTTTAGTTTCCGCAACATCCCGGTTGATCATTTCCAGCAGGATGTGTAAATAAGAGCGGAGTACATTGATGCCTTTATGACCATTATCCTGGTACTCGCGCTGCATCTGGTGAAAGTAGAATTGCCAGTTAACCGCTTCCTGTTTGCCTAAAGTATGCAGGCAATAGCTGTTTTGGGCAAAGCAACTATAAGCCTGGCCGAACTTTTCAGCAAAAGGCAATAAAATAAAATCGGTGGAAAATTGGACCATCCAACCGGTAGCTTGTGCGGACAAGCTAAGACTGCTTACACTCCCGGAACCAATACAAATGGCATTGTTGGCATTGAGCGCCACCTGCAGCTTGTCTACACATACATTGATGGTACCGCTGCTACAGAATATGATGCTATAATACAGTTGGCGATGCGCTTCTTCAAGCCCAGTCCATGCCCCTGCAGTACGCCCTATAGGCGCTACCATCATGCCAATATTTTTTGTATCAAAACCGTCCAGTGTAAAAGCAGGTAAAACCGCTGCTTTGATACACATGATAAATTAGTTTAAATAAATTGAAAATAGATTTAAACTAAAGCTGCAGGTGGATGAAAGACAGATTGGGCATAGCCGGAATAAATAGGAGTGCTGCCGAGAAGCGGGTAGCTGCTCAGGAGCTCGAGAGTAAATAATGAGTTATTTTCAGGCACTTTGATAGAGTGGCCTGTGAAGAACAGGTTGATTTCTTTTTGCTTGGTATCAGGTCCTTTTTGCTCTTGTTGCTCCTGGTCTTCTTTTATTTTCTTTTTAAGCTGGCAGGCGCCGTTACAGCCGGACGCAGGCTTATTCCTGTTCTCGCAGGAGGTTCTGGCAATGTAATCCCGGTTGGCAAAGAAGCTGCCCACAATCCACAATTGGCTGGTGGACTGCAGGAAAAATCCTATCAGTAATAATATGACGATGACGCGCTTCAAACCTGGACAAAATTAAAGAAAGCTAATGCCATATCCAAAGTGCCTTGGCTTTTTTCACGAAAAAAGCACGATTATCAAAACTATTCGTCGAGATAATCGTGCCGGGTGGCTGGGTTAGCTTTTTACTTAGTGTCCTAAATTAAGCCCCGATATTTTGTCAGGATCATGCTTGTAACGGAACAATACGGCGAACAATACTGTCACCACCAGGGCATAAATCGCGAAACAAAGCCAGATGCCCGGCCAGTCTTTAGTGCCGTTTTCCAGGATAAAATATTTATCAATGATTAAGCCGGAGCCATAACTGCCCAGGATAGCCCCAAAGCCATTTGTCATCATCATAAATAAGCCTTGTGCGGAGGAGCGGATTTTAGGATCCGTACTGCTCTCTACAAACAAAGAACCGGAAACATTGAAGAAATCAAAGGCCATACCATACACAATATTGGACAGGATGATCATCCATAAGCCGGTGCTCGGATCGCCAAAAGAGAACAGACCAAATCGTAATACCCAGGCGATCATGCTCATCAGGATCACGGTTTTAATGCCGAATTTCCTTAAAAAGAAAGGGATCGTAAGAATAAACAAGGTTTCTGAAACCTGGGATATAGACACGATAATGGTCGAATACCTCACTACAGCGGAATCTGCATATTGCGGTAACTGTTCGAAATCTTTTATATAGGTGTCTCCATACATATTGGTCAGCTGTAAGGCGGCGCCCAGGAATAAGGAGAAAAACAGGAATAGGGCAAACTGGTAATGCTTAAAAAGTTTAAAGGCATCCAGGCCTAAGACCTGGGCAATTGATTTCTTTTCTTGCCTCACATTTTGTGGCGGAGTAGCCGGTAAAGTGAAGGCAAATATGCCTAATAAGATCGCGACGACCGCTGCTATGTAGAACTGGTTAGAGTTAATGGCCTGACCGGTAAGCCCGGCCAGGGCAGAGCCGGCTTTATGACCTAAATCCCAGGGTGATTTAGGATCGCTGAACAGGTTAGTGATCCACATGGCACAGATAAAACCTACGGTACCCCAGACGCGTATCTTGGGAAAAATCCTGACAATATCCTGCCCACCTCTTTTCAACACGGCGTACGATAAGGCATTACTCAGAGCCAATGTAGGCATGTAAAAGCACATACCGATCAGTAGTACCCAAAAGAAAATGGTGGGATGATCAATATAGGGCAGGAATAGTAGTGTGATCCCGTACAGGATATGTAAAACACCATACAGGCGCTCTGCATTGATCCATTTATCGGCTACAATACCCATCAGGGTAGGCATAAAAATAGCGGCGATACCCATGGTAGAGAATACAATACCGAACTCTTCACCGGTCCATTTTTTAAATCCGAACCCGTAAGAACCTAAGGTGGTTAGCCATGCGCCCCATACAAAGAATTGGAAGAAGCTTACCAGGGTTAATTTTGATTTTACGCCCATCTTAATCATTAAATAAAATAAGCCGCTAAATTACGATAAAATCAAAATTTTGTTAAAGTATTTATTTATCTACCTGCCGGCAAACAGGTCACGGATTAAATTGATGTTGAGCTGTGGTCCGGCGCTGATAAAGCTGCCGTTACTATTGCTCCAGGCGGCAACACCGGCCTCAAAATTAATGCTGCCGGTTTGTTGCGTATTCAGTGCTTTCCGGTAGCCTGCTTTCAAGGCCAGCCGGTGTTGATAGCTCATACGAGGTTTTTCCCGGTGGAATACATGTTGTGCAGGTAGCCAACCCGTATATTGTAGTTTGGTATAAAAACTAGAGGGCTTTATAGTTTTGTTGGTGCTCAATTTGTAAAGAAATCCCAACTTTACATAAGGGCTGTGATGCAACTCAGGAGACCAGGTGTCTGGTGGTTCTGATGTGCTTAAAGGGCGTACATACTGTAGCCGGTTTTGAGCAAGGACGATGGAAAGGCCATAGCCCACACCCGCGTCCAGCTCCGTTTTCGGGCCGGGAATAAAAGTTGTTTTGAGGCCTATTCCTGCCAGGTTGATATCTGCCTGCAGCGCTTTGAGCTGAACCCTTTGTGCACAAAGAGGCAATGGGAGTATCATTGCTGATAATAGAAGAAGTTTCATGGAGGGGTGTTTTGAAAAAGAAGACGTAAGAAATTTATGTTTACTTATACAAGTAAATAATGTATTTTCAATTTTAAATTAATGACTTCAATTTTGATGGAATACTAGTATTATGATTTACTCTATTATTACCGTTCTTTTTGTGTTGCTGGGTTGCATTTACCTGTACCGCCGGAGTAAAAACAAGCCTGGATTGCCGGAAGTATTTACAAAGAAGACAGAAGAGAAGCTTACGATAGACGAAGCGTTTAATATCAACCGCACCCGTAAAGAGGCCGAGCTGGACGAACTTTTGGATAAGATCAACCGTAAGGGATATAATTCATTAAGTGCCAAAGAAAAAGAACAGCTTAAAGAATTGTCCCGTTAACCGGTATTACTTTTTGCCTGTTCAAAGAACTTTTGTGTAGATGCGCTTAGGCCATCTACATTTTTATTTTACTATCTTAGCCCGGTACACATTAACCCGATAATGAAACAAATTTTACTCTCCCTTTCATTTTTACTACCACTCGCCCCACTTAAGGCCCAGCAATACCAGAAAGCCTTCCAGTCTATATATGAAGAAGGAATGGCGGATAAAAACCTGCCATTGCTGGCGCATCATTTCCTGGATGTTATAGGTCCGCGACTGGTGGGTTCCCCCCAGATGCAGCTGGCCCATGATTTTGTAGTCAACAAGTATAAAAACTGGGGTATAGAAGCCTATAATGAGCAATGGGGAGAATGGCAGTCCTGGCAAAGGGAATTTTCGCATGTCGATCTATTGTATCCATGGCCTAAAACGCTTGAGGCGATCCAGATGGCCTGGTGTCCTGATATAAAGCAGCCGGTGGAAGCTGAAATCGTCTTATTGCCTGAAGCTCCCGACTCGCTTTCATTTGACCGGATGCTGGCCACTGTAAAAGGTAAATTTGTGATGGTATCGCCACCGCAGGCTTCCGGGAGGCCTTTGAATACTTATGAACCCTATATAGGTAAAGCGGGTGTCGATAGCATAAGCGCTTTACGCCAAAAGGAAACCGCAGCCTGGCAGCAACGCATTAAAAACACAGGGTTTACTGCGCGCACGCTGCCGGCAAGACTGGAGGCGGCAGGCGCTGCGGGCATTATCTCCAGTTCCTGGACCGGGGGCTGGGGGGCTTTAAAGATCTTCGCAGCCCGTACTCAAAAAATCCCGGCGGTAGAAATGGGACTGGAAGATTATAACTTATTAGCCCGCCTGGCCGCAAATGGCACGATTCCTAAATTACGCATAAAGACCTCTTCAAAATGGGGTAAAATGGTACCGGCTTATAATTCAATGGCCGTACTGAAGGGACGCGAAAAGCCCGGTGAGATTGTCCTCTTATCGGCACATATTGACTCCTGGGATGCAGGTACCGGTGCGACCGATAATGGCACCGGTGTACTGACCATGATGGAAGCAATGCGTATCCTGAAAAAAGTATACCCGAACCCTAAACGAACAATTATGGTAGGGCATTGGGGAAGTGAAGAGCAGGGCCTGAATGGTTCCCGGGCTTTTACGGAAGATCATCCCGAATTGCTGGACAAGATCAGTATGGTCTTTAACCATGATAATGGTACCGGTAAGATCAATACAGTAGCCACGCAGGGTTTTATCAACGCTTACGCGTTTTTTGAACAATGGATCGCTTACCTGCCGCCGGCCTTGAAAGACGAATTTAAAATGACCTACCCGGGAACACCGGATGTGGGTGGCTCCGATAATATTGCTTTCATCACCAGGGGGATACCGGCCTTTTACCTGGCCTCTGCTAATGATTGGGATTACCGCAATTATACCTGGCATACGCAAAGGGATACTTATGATAAGATCGTTTTTGACGAGCTGCGCCGGAATGCGATCCTGGTAGCCATGCTGGTCTATATGGCTTGTGAAGAACCTGAGCCGCTGGATCGTACAAGGATCAAAATGCCGGTAGATATAAAAACAGGCGAGCGGAAGCAATGGCCGGAGCCGGCAAAGGCGATAAGGAAAGGGCCTTACTAATCTGCCATGTGTTTTAAAATACCTCAATCTATGAAATATCGATACTGGTTGGTACTACTGCTTAAGCTATATATTTCAATAGCACTCATTGCCTTGTTGATCTTGCCTTATGCAGTTACACTCTATTTTACAGGAGTAGAAGATAATGCTATCTGGGACGATCTTGTTGTATGGGAAGATGAGTTGCTGATCCTCATTTATGCTCCCTTCTTTATCTTATGGCCCTGGTATCTGTTTCAAAAGAAAAAGTGGCAATTGATCTGCCTGCTCGGCTTATCCTTCTGCTATATGGGCAATAATGCTGGAAATGTTATTTTGCTTACGCAAGACTTTGCGCCGTCAGCGGGTATATTTGTTGCTGCGAGCTTGTTCCCGCCAGCACTTCTTCTTTACCTTTTGACCAGTAAGAAAAAGACAGTTGCTCAGCAGGAGGTGCAATAAGATTGTTTATTTTACGGTTGTATAGATCACCTGTTTCGGGTGTTCTTTCGCGTACTTAGTCAGTAATTGCGCGATATAAAATGAGCCTTCAAAGGCCTGCAACAGCTGGAGCGCAGATTCCGCATCACTATAATCGCTATCATTGGGTAAATAGCCCATTGCATAAAAAGCGCCGGGGTCCACCCAGATCAGGCTGAATTCATCCGCGTGCCGGCCCTTATCCTTAATGAAAAAAGATTGAGGTATTTTCTGGTCTGCCACAAGGGCCTCACTGACCAGCTGGTTATAGGTTTCCGGATTTTTATGGATGCTGTCCGGGTCTTCTTTACAAACCGGGCAATCGCCTACTTTGCATAGTTCCGGGCATAAATTATAGGTTTCCGTAAGCTTATGCATGAACAGGCGTGCGCCGTGCAGATCATGGAAAGTGCGCAGGGGTAAAACACTCTTGTTGTATTTTCCGATCACCAGGCGGTTAAAATTGTTCTGGTCCAGGTAGCTGAAAAGCCCATATTTAGGCTCATAAGCTTTTAAAGAACGGTTATATTTAGGCCATGATTTCTTAATAGCCACTGCTTCGGCAACGAGGGCCATTAATTCAGTAGGATAACATTCAAAACTGACCCCATAAATATCCCTAAGAAAATCCTGTCTTTGGCGGGTGATTTTATTGCCCGTAAAGTGGGACTTCACTCTTTTACGTATATTAACCGCTTTGCCGATATAGATCACTTTGCCTTTACTGTCATGGAAAAAATAAATACCGGGCTGTTGGGGTAGTTGGTCCAGGTCTGATTTGGGTAGGTTAGGGGGCAGGTACTGTTCTCCCGAATTTCTTTTTAACTGCTTTACGATTACTTGTTCCGTATCATGGTCCAGTAGCATCTGGAACAATATAGCGGTCGCTTCGGCATCCCCGCCGGCCCTGTGCCGGTTGGCAATGGTGATATCGAGGTAAGCGCAGATATTGCCCAGGCTGTAAGACCGGAGTTCTGGAAATATTTTACGGCTGAGCCTTACGGTGCATAACTTAGGGGCATCGAAAATATAGCCGGAAGCGGATAAATGGTGTTTGAGAAAACTGTAGTCAAAATTAACATTGTGCGCAACAAAAATTTTGTCCTTTAATAGTCCGTACACCTTTTCCGCTACCTCGTCGAAAGTCGGGCTGTCTGCTACCATTGCGTCATCGATACCCGTAAGCACGGAGATGAACCTGGGTATGGCATAGAACGGCCGCACCAGGGTTTCGAACCGTTCAACGACCTGTTGCCCGTCATGGATAAGAATAGCTATCTCGGTAATGCTGCCGGAAGCCATTTGTCCACCGGTAGTCTCGATGTCTACTATTGCATATAATTGTTTCACTGTCCTTGCTCTGCTGTTCCTACAAAAATAGCAATGAACTAAATGCGTTCATTGCTGTTTTTATCAACAATAATTATGTAAGTATATTTAATATTTATTCTTCCTCAACTGTTCCAGGTTTGGTCTTGCGGAATGATTTTTTCGCTTGTTTGTTAAACCAGGTTTCCGTTTTCTTTTTTTCTTTGCTTAACTCTTTTCTCAACGCGATTTCTTCGGCTCTCAAAGCCTTGAGCATTTGCTCATTGTTCAGTTTCACCTCTGAAAGTTCCTTTGCTGCCTCAGCTTTAAGCGTTTTGATGATCGCGTCATGGTCTTTAAACAGGCTGTCAATGCCAGACTGAGATTGGCTATTGAGCAGGGTAACATCCGCCAGGTGCTGTTGGTATGCTTCAGAATCTTCCAATTGTTCTAAAGTATCTGTGCCCTTCACTACGGGAACTGCAGATTGTGCATTCACCGAAATGAAGGCTGCTGTAAGCAATAAAAGGATTAATACAATTATTTTGCTCATTGGGCTTAGCTGAAGATTCGGTTAACGGGTGCCAGATTTATCTTCTTCTTTTCTTTTTCTCTTCCTGGGCTTTTTTCTTTTGGCTGGCGGTCTGTCTTTTATCTTTTACGTTCTTTTTTTTATCCTTTTCCTGCTGTTTTCTCTGCTCTTCTTTTTTCTTTGCTGCCGAATCCGCTTCTTTCTTCTTTTCTTGTGCCGCAGCTTTTGCTTTGCTGATCGAATCTTGCTGCTGTTGCTGTGCCAGCTGTTGTGCTTTTGCCACATTGTTGAAGTTATCCTCATCCGTGCGCAGCTGCGCTTCTAAAGCGGTATCTGCCAGGTCAGTAAAAGCATCTTCCAGATACTGCGTATCATGTTCTGTCACTATGGTTGCCGAATCGCCTAAAACAATCCTTCTGTTTCCGCTATCCGTAACATCCAGGTTGCAGGATCCTGTCGCGATCGTGAGGAACAAACCCGTCAGTAAGATGCATATTTGTTGTAGCGCTTTCATAGCTTGTAAATATAATAAAAAGATGTGTTTAGAAACCTTTAATTTTTCGAACGTTCTATTTTCCGGATCTTGTTGGCCTGTGTCAGCTCCTTTAATGTATTGTCCAGGACCCCATTAACAAACTGGCCACTTTGCAGCGTACTGTATTGTTTGGCTACCTCGATATACTCGTTAATCGTTACTTTAGTGGGAATTGTCGGGAAAAATAAGAATTCTGTTATACCCATTTTCAAGAGGATGAGGTCAATCGCTGCTACACGTTCCGCATCCCAGTTTTTTAATTTAGGCTCAATAAGTTCCATCAGTACTGCTTCTTTTTCAATGACTGTAGTCAAAAGGCTGCGGGCATACTCGTTCTTTTCTGCCGATATGAATTGCAGGAAGTTGATCTGTTTCGGATTTTTGAAGAAATTTTCGACTAACATGATCGTCATATCCTTATCATCTTCCCACCCGTCAAAGGTATCGGTCATGTATTCCTGGAAGTCTTCGTTTTGCAACATCTCGTGTTTCCAGATGAATTGCATGATTTTCTTCTCATTGGCGGGTTCACGACCTTCTGTTTCCAGGTAAGTCTTGTAAGCTTCCTGGTCCGCCAGGGATTGATACATTTTTTTTACACGTTCCGGCTCAATTTTGCCCTCCAGCTTATCTTCTGCAATGCGTTCTTTAAACGTGTCATTTTCCAGCAATTGCCACAGGTAAGTATTGCCGGCAATTTTAGTATTGACATTCATGTCCGCCTCGCTGGGCAGGTATTTTGAAGATCTTAAACGCGAATCCGTTTCCGCGTATTGCGTGATCTGTGCCAGGTAGAGCATAGAGATGTTAAAGAGCTCCGAGGCTTTGTTGAATTTTTCCGTCAACAGCTGCAGGCCTTTTTTTCTTAGACCGTCTTTATCCGGAAAGTCTGTCTGGGAATAGGCTTCTAATGCGTACAGTGCCTGCATTACTTTAATTCTTATATTTCTACGACTGATCATTTTTATTAAAATTGGGAAGCAAAGGTAATGTTTAATTACTAAATCGATGAATATGACTGCGGGAAGCTCGTTTTTTGGTCCCGCTTTCTGAAAATTATCTATTATCTTTACCTGAAGACTTAAGCTAAAAATCAGGATTGATCTATGGATGTTACTCAATTGACATTAATCATCGCAGGCGGCGTATTGTTGTTTTTTCTCTTTTTCATTATTGTCTTAACGGGGCTTGAGTTCGCTTATTTTGCCGCGAATCGGCTTACCATAGAATTGAAACGCAAGCAACAGACGGGTACCGGCGTCCTTTTGGGTAGTTTTTTTGAACAGCCGGAACGCTTCTGGGCGGCTACCAATATTGCATTTTATATTTCCCTGATCGGGTTCTGCCTCGCGCTACATGTACTCACCACCTGGCTTGTAGGATTTATGCCGGAAGCTTTACGCGATTTTGAATATACCCAGTTGATCGTTGACTGGATCCTGGCCTCCGCACTGGTCGTGAGCAGTATCAGCTATTTCGGGAAAAGGGTTTTTGAAAATAACCCCGAGGGCAGCCTAGGGTATTGGGCAAAGCTGATGAACTTTATCATTCGCTTCACTAATCCCCTGGCAAATTTCTTTATCCGTTTCTCTGAAATGATCCTGTTGTACCTTTTCAACATAAAAGTACCGCGGAAGCAGGCTATTTTTGAAAGAGCAGATGCAAACCTGTTTTTGCGCAATACCTTACAGGGACACAACGATGATGATAAATTAAATAAAGAACTTTTTGAAAAGGTGATTCACCTCTCCCAGGTCAAAGTAAGAAAATGCCTGATCCCCCGCAACGAGGTGCTGGCTATGGATGCGGGCAGCAGTCCGCAGGCAATAAGGGATGCTTTTGTCAAATCAAAACAGTCTAAAATTATTCTTTACGAGGGCGATATAGACCATGTGATCGGGTATGTCCATCATATTGAGTTAGGGAAACGCCCCAAAACGATTCGTGAAATCCTTCATAGCATCCCGACGGTACCCGAAACAATGAGCGCGATCGATCTGATTCACCTGTTTACTAAAGAACGGAAGAGTATTGCGTGGGTGGTAGATGAATTTGGCGGAACCGCAGGGGTAGTGACGATGGAAGATGTATTGGAAGAGATCTTCGGCGACATCCGGGATGAATATGATATCCAAGACTACACGGAAAGCCAGATCGCGGAAAATGAATATATATTTTCAGGAAGACTAAAACTCGATTACATCCGGACCAAGTATGGCATCAATATGGATGAAGACGACACGGAGACCCTGTCAGGCTATATCATTAAAAATTACACGACTATCCCTAAGCAAAATACAAAAATCATTATTAATAAAATTGAGTTCGATGTATTGCTGGCCACCCCGACAAAGGTTGAAACCGTCAAACTGAAAGTACTTCATTCCTAAACATATCGTTTAGATTCGCTGGCGCACAACGACTGCAATTAAATGACGGTCGTTTTCTGTTATAGTTGCAATGCGGAGAAAACAAGTTTTCTTTAGTGAGTTAAACGATGTTACACTTAACCGGTATAAAAACTCGTAGTAATTTTCTGGCACCGTTGAACCTATGCAAATGACCCATTGCAACGATTGTTACCGGGAATCCCTTCGCAGGTTAAAGCGAATTGTTATAGACGACCCATTAAACCGGGTTAAGGCAGTAGTAGTATACCTATAAACTTTTTGCTCCGCCAGGCTCAACGTTTGTCGCGTTGCACGCCGGGCTATACACCATCAATGAGCGTTGTAGCCGTATGCAGCTTCTTCATGGTAATAGTGTTCATGGATCGCTAAGATAGGTGAAAATTTATCAAGCTCCGGCCTCCATGAGGATAGGCAGCGCATTTTTTCCCTCGCAACAAATAAGGTCCAATATGGAACAATCGCGAATGAAACCGGCATCATTTTTAAATACCTGGTAGTATTCCTGTTGCAGGGCCGGCTCCGATTTAGGATGTATCAAAGCTCGCAGGTCAATGATGTGATCGCCGCTGTCCGCGAAATACCTGTCTGTTTCCTTTATCGCTACAGGATTACCTAAAAATTGGTTGGCCCATATAATGCTGGCTTTATTCCAATTGTAGAGGCTGGTTTCTTTAGCTTCAAAAAAAGGAAAGAGCTGGTAATCGATATATTCGAAAAAAGGAGCATTGCCCAGCAAAGTCTGCAAGGTACGCCAGTGATTTTTCTGCCAGTTTTCCGCATAGGAAATTTGCATATCTTTCATGGCCAGGTGTTGGTTACGCCCTTTTTCCAGCGGAAGGCTCAGCATTGCTTTCCCGTCTTTTCCCGGAAGGTAGTACCGGTTCCGGTAGCTCATTTTCTGAAAATGTTCAAAAGGGTCCAGCCAGATCGTTTTTGCTTTAATGGCAGCCTGCCACCAGCTGACCGGTGGAAAGGGAATAGCCGCAGCTATACAGGCTGGGTTGACTGCTTGTTCTTTTGCTGGTATCATTAATTTTCCTCTTCTAACCTTAAAACTTTCTGTACCCCGGAAATTTTTTCCAGTTTGCTGCAAAGTAAGTCCAACTCCTCTTTATCCTTTACAAAAACTTTGATGGTACCGTCAAATACACCGTCCTGAGAATCTATGCTGATGGAACGCATATTGATACGCATCTCCGTAGTAATGACATGCGTAATACCCTGGACAATACCCACATCATCCAACCCGATAATACGAACCCCGGTGAGGAAGGAGATTTCTTTGTTTTTAGCCCATTTGATCTTCACGATCCTGTGCGCGTAGTTGGCCAGTAAGCTCTGTGCATTCGGACAGTCATAACGGTGCACTTTCAATCCCTCCCCGGATGAAATGAAGCCAAATACATCATCGCCCGGGATTGGCTGGCAACAGGGCGCCAGCTTATACAGGATCTTATCCGAGCTTTCGCCGAAGATTATGAGTTCAGAGCCTTTATTTGCTTTGAAATCATCATTAGGGTCGTAGCCGGGTGCAGTAGGTGGTTTATCTGTTTTGACAACGGGTTTGATCGGTTGATAAAACTTGTCCCCGTTTATAGTAAACGTTTTTAAGGCTGCGAGGTCGATATTGCCGACGGCTACGGCATAATAAAGGTCGAGTGGGGAAGGGAACTTGTAGAAAGCGGCCATCTCGTTGATGTTATGCGTATTGGGCTTCAAACCCAGCCCGTTCAGTTTGCGTTCCACAATGGCTTTCCCGTCTTCCGAGATACGGCGCTTCTCTTCTTTCAGATAATATTTTATCCGCGACTTGGCCTTGCCGGTAACGGCGAATTTCAGCCAGTCTTCTGATGGTTTTTGTTTGCCCGAAGTAATGATCTCCACCTGGTCGCCACTTTTAAGGACATAGCTGATGGGCACCAGTTTGTAATTTACTTTGGCCCCGATACACCGGGCGCCCAATTCAGAGTGGATGTCAAATGCCAGGTCGATAGCGGTGGCGTTCTTGGGCAATACCCGCATTTCACCTTTAGGAGTATAGATGTAAATCTCTTCGGTAAACAAGTCGAGTTTGAAATCCTGTAGGAAATCCAGGGAGTCGGCATCTGAACTGCTCAATACCTCGCCTATATGTTTCAGGAAGTCGTCCAGCTTGCTTTCCTGCTGAGAGCCTTCCTTATATTTCCAGTGTGCTGCAAGGCCTTTCTCCGCGATCTCGTTCATTCTCTTAGAGCGGATCTGAACTTCTACCCAACGTCCTCCGGGGCCCATTACCGTGGTATGCAGGGCCTCGTAACCATTTCCTTTCGGGACTGAGATCCAGTCGCGCAGGCGGTCGGTACTGGGGTGGTAAAAATTGGTGATGATCGAGTATACCCGCCAACAATCCTCTTTTTCATGATCCCGGTCGCTGTCCAGGATGATGCGGATCGCGAACAGGTCAAATACCTCTTCAAAAGTTACACCTTTGGTCTTGATTTTATTGTAGATGGAGTGCACCGATTTAGGACGCCCATAGATTTCAAAATTAAAACCCGAAATCTCCAGCTCCTGTTTGATCGGCTTGATAAACTCTTTGATGTATTTTGTCCGGTTATTCTTCGTTTCCTTCAGCTTCCGGGCAATATCGATATAAACGTCGGGTTGCGTATATTTCAGGCTTAAGTCTTCCAATTCCGATTTGATCTCGTAAAGTCCCAGCCTGTGCGCCAGCGGTGCATAGATATAGGTAGTTTCCGAAGCAATTTTCATTTGCTTTTCACGTGCCATGCTGTTCAGGGTACGCATATTGTGCAGCCGGTCCGCCAGTTTGATCAGGATCACCCTCGGATCTTCAGCCAGGGTCAGCAGTATTTTACGGAAATTTTCCGCCTGCATGGAAACGCCGTTTTTAAACTCGACTACATTACTGATCTTGGTCAGGCCATCAATAATGCGGGCATAAACGCTGCCGAATTCCAGGCTGATATCTTCCAGCGTGATTTCCGTGTCCTCCACCACGTCATGCAGTAAGGCACATATAGCTGAGGTGACGCCGAGGCCGATCTCCTCAACCGTAATCCTGGCCACGGCCAATGGATGTAAAATATAAGGCTCTCCGGATTTACGGCGCATTTCTTTATGGGCATCCACAGACATCTCAAAAGCCCGCCTTAAAAGTTTCCGGTCGCCTTTCTTGATACGCTCTTTAAGCGCTTTCAGCAAAGCGCGGTACTGTCTTAAAATGAGTTTTTTTTCCTGCTCTTCGTCGATCTGCGTATATAATATTCTGTTCATAAAACTCCCTCTTTACTGGTCAGCAATTTTTATAGGTATAGTGTAAAATTCGGTATTTGATTCCAGTTTGAAAAATAATGAAAAAAACGGAAGCTTTAAGGCTTCCGTTCAGAAAAATAAGTTTTTTAATCTTATCGTTGGATGATCAGTTTGGTAGTTTGTAAAACTTTACCTTCTGCATTTTTAGTAACACCCACATAAACGCCTTCGGGAAGCTGGTTCAAATTGCTGAAGACAATATCATCATTGTCATTTACGTTAATCTTCTGTACCGCTACCGTTCTGCCGATGACGCTAACCAACTCCACTGTTTTGGCTTCAGCACGCAAACCGGATGAAAGCTTGAAGTATACAGTGCTGCTTGCAGGGGTTGGATAAGCCGTTAATTTCTTGTCGGCGCTATTGCTATAAATCCTTTGTTGCTCATTACTTTGCGCTGCTGCGCTGTAAAATAAGCCTGCCAAAGAAAGGCTCAAAAGAAAGATTATTTTGTAGAGTATTTTCATATTCAAAATTTAAGTTTTGGTGGTAGTTGTTACGCTACTTCATATACAAAAATATATTTTTTATAATAAAGAAGCAAAAAAATTTTTTAGTCCCGTTTAATTTATAAATCTGCTAACATACCACTGTAAAATGGGTGGCAATCAGTATTGTGTTTATATAGATGCGCTAAATAGCCGGAAAGTTTAATGAGATAAAAAAAATTATGTTTTTGTTTTGGAAAATTATTCAAAACGCTTAAAATTTGCTTTTGAAAATTCAGCAGGATTATTGAATTTTGTACTAAAGAGATTCTGTAAAAAACTATAAAGACAACAATGACCACAAACAATTCTAATTCTGGAAAGGACGGAGCTTCTAAAAAAGCAGCAGCAACTAAAAAGACTGCTACAAAAAAAGCCGCTACTAAGTCTAAAAAAGTAGATGAAGAGGATGATTTGGAAGAAGACGAATTGGACGAGACTCCAAAGAAAAAAGTAGCTGCCAAATCTGCATCTAAAAAGAAATCGAGCGAGGACGATGACGACGATGATGAGGACGATGATGATACTGATGAGGACGATTTTTACAAAGATGAGGACGAGTTCAGCGATCCGGACTTCGAAGAGTTCGAAATGCCAAAATCCAAGAAATCAGTGGGTAAGAAGAAATCCTCTTCCAAAGAAGACGACTTCGATGATTTTGATGATGACCTCGGGTTTTTAAATGATAACTTTGACGATTTCGACGATGACGATGATTTCTAAATTTTAAAATAAGGATTTGATTTGATTCGAAATTTTGAGATAAGCTGGGACAGCCTGCCACAGCTCAAAACAAAAATGCTAAACTGGTTAAAACAGTTTGGCATTTTTGCGTATCTGGATAACAATGAATATGAAAATCTCTTAAACCGGTACGAGCTGCTCGTGGGCGCCGGCGCCCGGCAGGTCTATACCGGGCAGGAGGAGATCAGCGCTGTTTTTGGGAAAGAATGGCTGTTCGGGCATATAAACTACGACTACAAAAACCAGTTGTACCAGGATATGAAAAGCGAACAGGTAGCCTGGTTCAATAACGAAGACTGCCGCTTTTTTAAACCGGAAATCGTGATTTGGCTGGCTACCGGCAGTAACCAATTATATGTAGAAAGCTCCAATCTGGCCCCCGAAATCGTCCTGGAACAAATTTTGGCTGCCCCGGAACTACCTGCTGATCCTCCCTTCAGCTTTCCCCGATTTCAAAAACTGTTCGATAAGGAAACTTACCTTGAGCAGGTTAGGGCGGTAAAAGAGCACATTCTTAACGGGGATTGCTACGAATTGAATCTCTGTGTCGGTGCCGTTGCAGAGCAGGTGGATATAGACCCTGTCGGTTGTTTTGCCAAACTGAACCGGGTAAATCCTGCCCCTTTTGCCTGCTTGTACAGGTCCGGCGAGTTTTATGCCCTGGGTTCCAGCCCGGAGCGCTTCCTGGCAAAAGACGGCCGACGACTACTGGCGCAACCGATGAAAGGGACGATAAGACGTTCCGCAGATCAATCGGAAGATGAACGGTTGAAAGCCCGCCTGGCAGCGGATGAAAAGGAAAGGGCCGAAAACGTGATGATTACCGACCTGATGCGCAATGACCTGGCTAAATCCTGTACTACGGGTTCTATCCAAGTACCGGAATTATTTAAAGTGGCTACATTGCCCACGCTGCACACCATGATTTCATCGGTTGAAGGGGCAATGAAAGCAGAATTGCCGCCTTTTACAGCTTTGCTTAACGCTTTTCCCATGGGCAGCATGACCGGGGCGCCTAAAAAGATCGTTATGGAATTGATCGAAGCCTTAGAAAAAAGCAAACGCGAATTATATGCAGGCTGTATCGGCTACTGCAATCCCGCCGGCGATTTTGACTTCAACGTAG
>CAXYKQ010000223.1:0-10841 GCA_964277835.1 uncultured Edaphocola sp.
GATGCAGAAGAGAAAGTAGAATCCCTGGGTGGGAAGATCCTTAGCGGTGTCAGCAGTAAACTCAATTACCTGGTTGTAGGCGCCGATGCGGGCTCAAAACTGGAGAAAGCGAAAAAGCTCGGCACCGTAAATATACTGGATGAAGACGACTTCATAAAACTCCTCGGAAGCAATGGTGCCAACCTGTAGCGAGCCTGGGACAATGCTTTTATAAACGTTTGGTTAATCTAATTTACATCTATATTTTGTCGTTTTATTAACTCAAAATTAGCCTACATTTGTGAGGCTTTGTAGCGGTATTGATACCGCTACAGTAGTTTTTACAATTTATGAATTATTAATATTTGAACATGTTCGAATTTATGAAGACCAAAATTTTGATACCATCGGTGATCTGCGGAGCCTTACTGGCTTTCTTTTCATTCAGATATATCAACTCTTATGCACAGCCGCAGGGCCAGAATGCTATCATCCAGCAAACCGTAATGGCATTGATGCAGGAGGCTCACTATTCGCCGCAGGAGATCGATGATGCTTTTTCCAAGAAGGTTTTTGACAAAGTAATGGAAAGCCTGGATTACGACAAACGCTTCCTGAACCAGCAGGATTATGATCTTTTAAAAAAGCATCAAAATGACATTGATGACCAGATAAAGGCCGGTAGAACAGATTTTTTCCAGGACCTGAATAATGTCTTTGTAAAAAGAGTTGCCGAAGCCGAACAATACTACAAACCTATCCTTGCGAAACCTTTTAATTTTGACCTGAATGATGAGATACAACTGGATGGCAAAAAGCTGAACTACGCCAAAGGGCCTGAAGGTGTGAAGGAAAGATGGAACGCTGTATTGAAATACAGGGCTTTAATGAAATTTGCAGACCTCAAGAAAGCGGAAGATAAGAAAGCAAAAGATTCTACAGGATATGTGCTGAAGACCGATGCTGTCCTGGAAAAAGAAGCCCGTGAATCTGTTCAGAAAATGCAGGACCGTTACTTCAAACGTTTGAATAAAATGAATGAAAACGACCGGTTTTCTATCTACATGAATGCCATTACCAGCGCAGAAGATCCACACTCCGATTTTCTGCCACCAGAAGATCGCAAGCGTTTTGAAGAAATGATGTCCGGCAACTTTATCGGTATCGGAGCGCAACTGCAGGTGACTGATGACGGCCAGACAAAAGTGGTCATGATCATTACCGGCAGCCCGAGCTGGCAGCAGGGTCAATTGAAAGTAAACGACATTATCGAAAAAGTGGAAGATGCCTCCAGCGGCAAGGCCCCGGTAGATATCGAAGGCTATGAAATTGATGATGTGGTTAAATTGATAAGAGGTAAAGAAGGCACTATCGTAAAGCTCCATGTGAAACATGAAGACGGCACGCGACAAGTAATTGGTATCACCCGCGGTCGTGTAGATACTGAAGATACTTTTGCTAAGTCCAACATTATCGAAAACAACGGCAAGCGTATCGGCTATATTTACCTGCCTGAATTTTATACTAATTTCAACGGGGCGGGTGGCCGCACCAGTGGTGATGATGTAAAGAAAGAAGTGATCAAGCTGAAACAAGAAGGTGTAGACGGTATCGTACTGGATCTTAGAAATAATGGCGGTGGCTCGTTAAGCGATGTGGTTGAGATGGCCGGCATCTTTATCGGTAGCGGCCCGGTGGTACAGGTTAGGGGCCGGAAAAACAATGTCAGCATCCTTCCGAGCAATGAAGGTGAGGCAATCTATAAAGGTCCGCTGGCAATTATGGTCAATGGCGGGTCCGCTTCCGCCTCTGAAATTCTCGCAGCAGCAATGCAGGATTATGGCAGGGCCGTAATCATCGGTGCGCGCACTTTCGGAAAAGGAACCGTACAAAAAGTAGTATCCCTGGATCCTTTTGTGGAGCCTAACGCCCGTAAAGCCATCATCGAGGCCTGGATGGCTGCTAAGAATGGGGATGCAAGGTTTGAAGGTATCGGTTCTTTAAAATTAACCATCCAGAAGTTCTATAGGGTAGACGGTGGCTCTACCCAATTAAAAGGAGTTACACCGGACATCCTGTTACCGGATGCCTATGAATTACTGGAGGAATTCGGAGAAAGAAAAAATCCGGCAGCCTTGCCCTGGGATAAAATTAAACCGGCGGATTACACCAATATGAACGCGATACCGGACCTGGCTCGTCTGAATAATGACAGCAAGCAACGTACCGCAACCAATGCAACTTTTGTATTGGCGCGTCAAATGGCTAGCCGCCTGAAAGAACAACAGGAGAACAACATTTACCCGCTCAACTATAGTAAGTTTAAAAAGAAACTGGAGGAAGGTGAAGTGATTGCCAAAAAACTGGAACAGATCGACAGCGCAAAAACCAAACTACAGGTGATCAACCTGAAAGGAGATCTATCCCGTATCAATATTGACAGCGCATCTGTTGAGAAAAATAAAAAATGGATTGACGGGCTCAAAAAGGACGCTTACCTGAATGAAACTGTAAATGTTCTGAACGAATGGATCAAAGTGGTGGCGGTAAAAAATAAAGATTAATTTTTTTGCTTACCGATAAAATGAAGGCCCACCGTAAGCGGGCCTTCATTTTTTTTGTATTATATGTACGCCCTTGCAGCCCTCTAAAAATTAAGGATAAGCCCGGTAGCTGCATTTATATTTACACACAATATCTGTATCTTAGCAATCCAAAACAACCAGGATTTAAATGATAATGAGAAAGGTTACTATTTTAGGAGCAGGTCTGGTAGGATCGGTGTTAGCTATATTATTGCGCAAAAGAGGTTATGAAATAGCCATCTATGAAAGGAGACCGGATTTAAGAACCGCTGCTATGGGCGCCGGGCGTTCGATCAACCTGGCCATGAGCACCCGGGGCTGGAAAGCTTTAGAACTGGCAGGCTTAAGAGCCGAAATTGAAAAGATCGCTATCCCCATGCCGGGCCGTTTCCTACACCAGGCAGACGGCACTTCGGCCTTCCAGGCCTACGGCAAAAACGGCGAGGCGATCTACTCTGTTAGCCGCGGCGAGCTCAATAAAAAACTAATGGACCTCGCGGAAGACAATGGCGTGCGCATCCACTTTAATCAAACCTGTACCAAAGTAGATATTCAACAGAACATCATCGAACTGAAAGCTGCAGACGGTACTACCCAATCCATAAAATGTGATTTGCTGTTTGGTGCAGACGGCGCTTTTTCTGCCCTGCGCACGCACATGACTTACCTGGACCGGACGGATTTCCAGCAATTTTATATCAATAGCGGCTATAAAGAATTGTGTATTCCCCCGGATGCTGCCGGTAACTTTCAAATGGAAAAAAATGCTTTGCATATCTGGCCAAGACATAATTATATGATGATTGGCCTGCCTAATAATGATGGCAGTTTTACCTGTACCTTATTCTTTCCTTTTGAAGGCAGCCCTTCTTTCGACAGCATAAAAACTTCGGAAGAAGTACTGGCATTCTTCAAAGAGCAGTTCCCGGACGCGGTACCTTTGATGCCGACACTTTTAGAAGACTATGCCCATAACCCAGTGTCTTCACTAATCACCACCAGGATCTACCCCTGGACTTATAAAGACCAATCCTGCCTGATAGGCGACGCAGCACACGCTATAGTACCCTTCTACGGCCAGGGTATGAATGCCGGCTTCGAAGATTGTTCCGTATTGGATGAATTGATGGACCAACATGGGGATGACTGGGCCACAATACTGCCCGAGTTTCAGAAATTGCGAAAGCCGAATGCAGATGCCGTAGCCGAGCTTGCCCTTAAAAACTTCATTGAAATGCGCGATAAAGTGGCAGACCCGAAGTTCCTGGAAAGAAAAAAGATCGAAAAAGACCTGGGAACACGTTTTGCCGGCGTTTTTAACTCTGTATATGAAATGGTCAGCTTCAGCCATACTCCTTACGCTTATGCTTTAGGTGCTATGGAAGCCCAGGACTGGCTGCTGGAGCAGATCATGAGCCAGGGCGATTATTTCAGCAATATCGAAACGCCAACTTTCCAAACGACATTAGATGATCTTATGACTGCTTATACCGCTAAAGTGAAACAACTATAAACAAAAAAAGAAAATAATTCTTATGAAGCACGCATACGTATTTCCCGGACAGGGAGCACAATTCCCGGGAATGGGAAAAAACCTTTTCGAAGCCAATGAGCAGGCAAAAGAGTTATTCCAGCAGGCAGATGCAGCCTTAGGATTCAGCATTTCCGATATTATGTTTAATGGTTCCGACGAGGAATTAAAGCAAACAAAAGTTACGCAACCGGCAGTATTCCTGCATTCAGTAATCGCCTTTTTGGCGACCCCTGGTCTGAAGCCGGAAATGGTTGCCGGACACTCCCTGGGAGAGTTTTCTGCTTTAGTCGCCAGCGGCGCCCTAAATTTTACCGATGGACTGATGCTGGTTTACAAAAGAGCGATGGCCATGCAAAAAGCCTGCGAAATGAACCCCTCCACCATGGCAGCGGTGCTGGGTATGGAAGATGTTAGAGTAGAGGAGATCGTAGCGGGTATCAGCGACGAGGTAGTGGTAGCGGCAAATTACAATTGTCCCGGCCAGCTCGTGATCTCGGGTTCGATGAAAGGGGTGGAGCAGGCTTGCGAAGCATTAAAGGCTGCGGGCGCGAAACGCGCATTAGTACTACCTGTTGGCGGAGCCTTCCACTCTCCACTGATGCAGCCCGCCCAGGAAGAGTTAAAGGAAGCAATCGAGCTGACTAACTTCAATACCACACAATGCCCGGTTTATCAAAATGTAGATGCGAAACCTTATACCGACCCGGCGCAGATCAAGCAAAACCTGATCAATCAATTGACCGCCCCGGTACGCTGGACCCAAACGGTTCAAAATATGATCGCCGATGGCGCCAATCATTTCACAGAAGTGGGACCGGGCAATGTATTGCAAGGCCTGGTAAAGAAAATTAATAAAGAGATGCAAACCGATAGCATCAACTAAAGAATAAAAAAATGGGTGGCAAAGTTTATTGCCACCCATTTTTTTATTCCGGTTTTTTCGGCTCCAGGTTTGAGAGTACCTGGTATCTATAAATAATAATGCCTATCATCGCTACCATGCCCGTATCAGCCGCAATAACAATATCTTCTCTGATACTAAAGGAAATTAAGCTGGCCAGCATCGATGTAAAGATACAGGCGCAAACGTGCCTTATTCTATACTGATAGCTACTATAGCCTTTTTGATCCGCTTTTTTGCCGAATAAATACGCGGTAATTACTATCAATAATAAACCCATTAATAACGCTTCTTTACTTTACATACTCTTTCATGAAAGCTTCAATACTGGCTTTCATATGTGCGATCTGCGCTTCATTCAATCCATGATGACAAGCGATCAGCATACCGCCGCGCATTACTTTGTCTGCTTCTGTATAACCTCCGCTGGCCGCTTTGTGCGCCACATTTTTAAAGCCCGGCTGACGTAAAATATTACCGGTAAATACGGTACGGGTCTGGATATTTCTTTTTTCCAGGAAAATCTGCAGGTCTCTGCGTATGAAAGGAGCGGTTTCTCTTACCGTAACTGCGAAAGCCAGCCAGCCCGTACGGGAATCCGGTAGTTGTTGAGGCAAAATGAAATATTCTTCATATTGCTCAAAGAAAGCACGCATCTCCGTATAATTACGCGTACGCTTGTCGATATTATCATTCAGCTTATCCACTTGGATCAGGCCGAAAGCCGCACCTAATTCTGAAGGCTCTATATTATAGCCCGGTTCTTCAAATACGAATTTAGCATCATAAGGAATGCCATCTACTTCAACATTAAAGCGGTTTTCGATCGCTTCTGATTCTACAAATAAAGAAGAACTGCGGCCCCAGCTTCTCAGCAGGCGACCCCTGTCGTAAAAAGCGTCGGTATTCACGCAGATCATACCGCCATTACCGGCACAGTTCACAATATGAGAACCATAAAAACTGGTCGTGCTCATATCGGTATAGCGTCCGCTTGAAGCACCATTGATTTCCGCACCCAGCGTATCAGCACTATCCTCCAATACAAATAAATTATGCTTATCCGCGATCTCGCGCAGCATTTTCCAGTCCGGCAGGTTACCGATCAGGTTAGGGATCCAGAGCGCTTTCGTTTTCGGTGTAATCATTTCCTCCACTTTCGAGGCATCGAGGTTGTAAGTGCCTTCTTCCGCATCTACAAAAGATGGGATCCAGCCCTTTTTTACCAGGGGAGCTACGGTAGTGGAAAAGGTTAAAGCCGGGGTAATGATTTCCGAACCGGCTTCAAAGTCCAGCAGGTCTGCAGCAAGGTACAGAGCGGAAGAGCCGGAGTTTACGCCTATACCGTACTTCTTGGCATATAAACCTGCTACGCGTTCTTCCAGGGCCCTTACGTTTTTGCCCATCTGCGTGGAGGTTTTTAATACTTCTACTACAGCATCGATTTCTTCCTGTCCATGAACCGTTTTTCCATAAGGCACATGCGGATACTGATTAGCACTCATAAATAATGGGGATTTTTTGAATTTACAAGACGACGAAGGTACAATAAATTCGAATCTGTTGAATGGAATATAAATCAGGCGCTTGTTAAATTGCTAAGAATAAAATACTTCCCGGCAATGTGTATATTTGTAGCATGATTACACAAATCCCTGAATTCATTCAAAATTATATAAACGGCCGCTTTACCGACCCGGTAAAAGGCCAATACCTGGATAATATAAACCCCGCTACCGGCAAAGTCTACAGCCAGATCCCCAATAGTACCACTGAAGATGTGGCACTGGCAGTCGCTGCCGCAGAACAGGCATTCCCGGAATGGAGCAAAACCACTGCCGACTACCGTTTCCGGATCATGAACAGGATGGCAGAACTCATTGAAGAGCACCTGGATTTTTTTGCCCTGGCCGAAACGAATGACAACGGTAAACCCTTAACTTTAAGCACCCGGGTAGACATTCCCCGCGCTGCAGAAAATTTCCGGTTTTTTGCCAGCAGCATGATGCATTTCGCTTCTGAAAGCCATGCGATGCCGGGAAGAGCCATCAATTATACCTTACGCAAACCCCTGGGGATCGTCTCTTGCATTTCCCCATGGAATCTCCCTTTATATCTCTTCACCTGGAAAATAGCACCGGCCCTGGCGGCAGGAAACTGCGTTATTGCCAAACCTTCCGAGGTGACACCCATGACCGCCTACTTGTTGTGCCACATTGCTAAAGAAGCCGGTTTGCCGGACGGCGTACTGAATATCCTGCATGGAGACGGCATGAACTGCGGCGCCGCGATGGTAGAGCATCCAAAAGTAAAAGCAGTATCGTTCACCGGTAGCACGAGAGCGGGCAAAGATATCGCGGTTAAGTGTGCTTCGGTACTCAAGAAGACTTCCCTGGAACTGGGCGGAAAAAACCCGGCCATCATCTTCGAAGACTGCGATTGGTCTAAAATGATGAAAACAGTCGTACAGTCCTCATTTGCCAACCAGGGGCAAATTTGCCTCTGTGGCTCCCGGATATTAGTCCAGGAAACTATTTACGAAAAATTCAAAACGGCATTCCTTGCGGAAGTGGCCCAACTCCATGTAGGGGACCCTCTCGAAAAAGGTTCCAAACAAGGTGCGGTAGTGAGCAAATTACATTTTGACAAAGTAATGGCCTGCATACAACTTGCCAAAGATGAAGGCGGAACGATCCTTACAGGTGGCCATGCGATCCAACATGAAGGAAGATGTACAGAAGGCTATTTCATCGCGCCAACAGTTATAGAAGGCCTGGGACCCGACTGCAAAACAAATATGGAAGAGATTTTCGGACCTGTGGTAACCCTGCAATCTTTTAAAGACGAAGCGGAAGCACTCCACTTAGCCAACATTTCAGAATATGGGTTGGCCGCCACCATCTGGACGCAGGATGTAAGCCGCTCAGTACGCCTTTCAGAGCTTGTAAACTGTGGCATTATCTGGGTGAACTGCTGGCTGCTGCGGGATTTAAGAACGCCTTTCGGTGGATTCAAAAACTCGGGAATGGGCCGCGAAGGCGGCTGGGAAGCGTTACGCTTCTTTACCGAACCTAAAAATGTATGTATTGAATACTAATCCACCGGATTATAAAAAGTCCCGCAACAGCTTTTGTTGCGGGACTTTTACTTTATTTTTAAAGCCATTAATTATAGCGCATCAGCGTCAATTTATAGACAACGTTCGCATCTGCCGGAACCGCACTGCCCGCGTGTATCGGGGCCTTCTTAGGATCGAAACCTGCTCTCAGGCTCGGCGGTGCATAAACAAGGATCTCCCCTCCCATACCAATCATCGGGTAAGCATACCTCCAGGCATAAATCTGGTCGGAAAGATCGAAAGTGGTATAGGTGGCATTGTTAGCACTCTGGAAATAGGTGTAACCCGCACCGTCAGTACATTCAAAATTGGAATAGATATCAGAACAAATGCCCGGCTTATTACTGGTACCCGCCTTTACGATCCGGTAATAAAAACCCCTGCTGTCGTAAATAGCGTTCGTATCAATCTCTCTGACAAATTCCTCAAGGCTGCTCAGCTCTTCGGTTGACGGAGTTACCGCGTTTACAGGGTTACAAACATCTTTTTTAAAACAACCGGTAGACAAAAACATACTGACCATAAAAATGGCACCCACAAAGTACTTCAACATCTTATTTTATTTTATTTCGTCTGTTATAGAGTTTAATTTGATCTTAAAGATCAGGATAGAACCACCGGGGATAGATCCATTATCCGCATTGCCATAGGCCAGGGACGGCGGAAGGTAAATCGAATACTCAGATCCCTCTCCAAATAAGGGCATAGCCATCCTAAAACCAGGGATCAGGTTTCTTACCGCCATACTTATATTATTGCCGGAGTCAAACACGGTCCCATTGGTTAACTTGCCGGTATAGTCTACCAGCACACCGGCACATTGACCGGGCTTCTTACCGGTACCCAATGTGTGTACCCGGTAGTAAAATCCACGGCTGTCATAAGTCGCATCAATATTATTTTGGTCAATGAAATTTTTTAAAGCTATAGAATCGGCTTGCGTCACCGAAACCGTAGTATCGACGCAAGGCGTTACTTTGGTTTTAGGCGTACACGCGGCGAAAGCAGCAGCCGTACCCAGGGCAAGGGTAATAATGGTATTACGCATAGTTTTACTTTGAAACATCTGGCAAAAGTATAAGTTTTTCTTGAATTCTTCGTTTGAATTGATATATTCATAACCACTTTTTAGCAACATATATTGTATTCCTGCCTGGTTTCTTTTGTACATTTGCTGAAATATAATGATACAAAACGGATGGAAACGGCAGCGCTGCAACGCATACATACTACGGAACTGGTGAAAAAATATGGTAAACGAACGGTTGTTAACCATGTTTCGATCGAAGTTAAGCAGGGCGAGATCGTGGGCTTACTCGGGCCTAATGGCGCGGGAAAAACTACTTCTTTTTATATGACGGTAGGCTTGGTCAAACCGGATGAGGGCCAGGTTTTCCTCAACGAAGAAGATATCACCAAACTTCCTATGTATAAAAGAGCCCAAATGGGCATCGGCTACCTCCCGCAGGAGGCCTCTATTTTCAGGAAGCTATCTGTAGAAGATAATATCGCGGCCGTGCTGGAAATGACGAAACTCAGCAAGCAGGAGCAAAGACTGAAAGTAGAAAGCCTGCTGGAAGAATTTCGCCTCACCCACGTACGTAAAAGTATGGGCGATGTACTGAGTGGCGGCGAAAGACGGCGTACGGAGATTGCTCGGGCGCTTGCAGTCAATCCTAAATTTATCCTCTTGGATGAACCCTTTGCCGGCATCGACCCCATCGCGGTGGAAGACATCCAGGGCATTGTAGCCCGGCTTAAATACAAAAATATCGGCATCCTGATAACGGATCACAATGTAAATGAAACTTTATCTATCACCGACCGCGCTTACCTGATGTTTGAAGGCCGGCTGTTGAAATCCGGTACTGCGGAGGAGCTGGCTGCGGACGAAGAAGTAAGAAGGGTCTACCTGGGGAAACACTTCGAGTTGCGCCGCAAGAATTACGATGTGGAACAATAGCTGCCCCGGCTAAAAAGCGAGGAAATCCTCGATCTGGTACTTGATCAGCTCCTCCGTGGCAGTATGGGTGAAGCGATTATTCATATCCAGTTCTTCATGAATTTTGGAGATGGGTAGCTTATTATAATGTACATGCACCTTAAGGTAATGCAGGATATTGGAAAAATGATCCATACCCCTCGAGTTGCCGCCCCTTCCGGAAGCCAGTCCTGTAAGCAAAGCCTTCTTATTCCACCAGCATTTGCGGATATCCGTATGGTCGATCATCGTTTTCAGAATGCCCGGGAAGCTGCCATTATATTCCGGGATAATGAAAATGAACTTATCGGAAGGAATCAGCCATTTTTCCTCTATTTGCAACAAATCTTTACTCCTGTAGTGGACATCAAAGTCTTTCAGCGACAAAAAATGTACGGGAATACCTTTCTCAGTCAACACTTCATAATAATATTGTGCCACCTTCAGCGTATTGCTGTCGTTTCTATTGGTACCGGAAATCAGGGTAATCATAGTGCAAAGATAAACGCCGTAAAGACTTATACCAATAGTAATGTCAAATCCGGGTAATTATGAAATTTATAAACTTCCGGCCGCTTAAGCAATCCGATTTGTTGTTACCTTTGCCCAATTGCTTCATTTGTAAAAATAGATAAACGCTATGCGTAAGCTTTGGTGGAAAATACTGTGTATTTTACTCTTAACCGCAACCTTCACTGCAGGTCTGCTGATGCCGGTCCCGGCCCTGAATATCCTCAATGAAA
>CAXYKQ010000224.1:0-5252 GCA_964277835.1 uncultured Edaphocola sp.
ACTTTTTCGAAAGCACCCGGCGGCAGGTAAGCTGCGAAAGCCTCTTTAGAGATTTTTTCTTTTGCCATCTCGCGAAAAAATAAAATAATCAGGCGCCCGTTCTGCCTTTTTTAGACAGCACCGCTGCTTCCAATATGGTATAGATCACATACATTCCTAAAAGCAGGAATATGGTGGGTTTTGTAGCCGGTGTCTTCCCTTTCAGGTAGGCAAAACTCACGATACCTGCGATACTAATAAATATGCGTAGCATGGTTCCTGCCATCTTCGCACGGATAAAGGCGTTGGGGTTCGGATTTTTCAAAGCATTATTCACCATCATATAGGCTACAACAGACAATGCAGCCAGCACTGTATTCCCGGCAATAAGCATCGTCAGGTCATAAGCTTCCGGTGTCCTGTTGGTTAATGCAAAGATCAAAGCCATTAAAACGGCGAACACCCCGACAACTAATCCTGTATATTTTCCCATTATTTTAAAAGATTATAAGCAATCAGAGCGCAAATATAGGCCAATGCACCCATATATAGTGTTTGAATCACCGGCCATTTCCAGGATTGGGTTTCCCGGTTCACGATCGCCAGGGTACTCATACACTGCATCGCAAACACATAAAAAACCAACAAAGACACCCCGGAGGCTAAAGTATAGACCGGTCTGCCGTCAGGCCATTTCGCAGCGGCCATTTTACCCCTTAATGTAGGATTGTCTTCCGCCGCATCACCGCCGAGACTGTATAAAGTTGAAATTGTCCCGACATAGGCTTCCCGGGCCGCAAATGAAGTGATCAGCGCGATGCCGATCTTCCAGTCATACCCCAAGGGCTTGATGACCGGCTCAATAGCCTTACCCATCACCCCAATATATGAGTTTTCAAGGTGCTCATTTTGCTTGTCAAACTCTTGCTCCGGGGTCAACGCGCCATCTGCATTGGCAGCGGCCAGCTGCGCATATTTAGCAGTCACCGCCGCTTCGCGCCCGCCGGGACCGAATTTCGCCAATGCCCATAATACAACCGAAATGATCATGATTACCTTTCCCGCATCCACTACGAATATTTTCGCTTTCTCCAGCATGGTATGCAGCGCATTCCGCCACCTCGGCGCACGATAAACGGGCAGCTCCATCAGGAACATCTGGCTCCGCTCTCCTTTGATCAGCCAACTCAAAACCTTAGATACAATCAATGCCATAAAAAAGCCCAACAGGTATAAGCCCATCATCACCAACCCTTGGATAGATAAAAAGCCCAGGACAGTACCTTCGGGTACCACCAGGCTGATCAAAATAATGTACACCGGCAAACGGGCTGAACAGCTCATCAGCGGGGTGACCAGGATAGCGATCAGGCGCTCTTTCTTATTTTCAATAATCCGTGTGGCCATTACCGCCGGGATCGCACAGGCCAGGCCGCTGATCAGGGGCATAGCCGCCTTACCATTCATCCCTACTGACTTGAACAGGCGGTCAGACAGGAAGGTGATGCGCGACATATAACCTGTATCTTCCAGGATAGTGATGATACCAAATAATATCGCGATTTGCGGCACGAAGATAACGATACCGCCAAGTCCTGCCCAAAGCCCGTTAACGATGAGGTCCGCCCACCAGGTTTGCGGTAAACGACTGCCCAGCCATTCTCCGCCTGCGGAGAAACCGGCGTCTATCCAATCCATGGGATAAGTAGCCAGCCAGAAGATGGCCTGGAACATGAATAATAAAACCAACAGCAGGATGACATTACCCCAGACTTTATGCAGGAGCAGCTTGTCTATTCTTTTGGAAAAACGCTGTTGCTCTTCAACTGCCTTTTTCACATCAAGCTTTGCACTTAAAGGCTCCAGCCGGTTAAAGCGTTCCAGCACCTCCTGGCCCTGGACCTTTGTTTTGGAGAAACCGGTGTCTTTTATTTTCCGGTCGATAGCTGCCTGCTGCTGCGCCGATAAAAAATTCAATGGCGCTTTCGCAGTAGCGATGTGCAAAGCAGCATAAGCACTGCTTACGCCGGAAATGTCGCGGATCTCCGCCAGGAACGTGTCAGGCGCCCCGGCTATCCCGGTAAAGCTTTCGGAAATCTGTTTTCCTTTTTCCCGGGCGGAAAGAACTGCTTTCTTCAAATCGCCTGTACCAGAACCTAACCTCGGGTTGATCACCACTACTTCAACGCCCAGGAAATCTGCGATGGCCTTTAAATCAATGTTTGCGCCTGACTGCATCACCAGGTCTGCCATGGTTAAGGCCAGGACAACCGGCTTTCTTAAATCTATAATCTGAGTACAAAAAAGTAAATTACGTTGCAACATGGTAGCATCCGCCACCACGATAATCACATCCGGAACAGCTAGCCCTTTGGGGTTCAGCAAAGTTTCATAAGCGACATATTCATCCGCGCTCTTGGGATACAGGCTGTAAGTACCCGGCAGATCGATCACTTTCGCCTTTATACCCTTTCCAAAACTAGTAGTTCCTGTTTTTCTATCTACGGTAACTCCCGGAAAGTTGCCTACTTTTTGGTTCAAACCGGTAAGTGTATTAAACAAAGAAGTCTTTCCACTATTGGGGTTGCCTACTAAAGCAATATTAAACACATCTTCACTCATAGGCGGCAAAGATACCCCCAATTAAATTGATGAAAAATGCCGGAGCCTATTGTCATGAAGTTCTGACAATTATGCAGCAGTATAAACCGTTCAGCAGGGCTGTAGCGCCTACATCGCCAGTTCCGTCATTTTTTACTATCTTAGCGGCACAGCTCACCCAATAAAATCCGGCAAACATGAACAAATTTATCTATGTAAGTACCTGTTTATTGATAGCTGCTGGCCTAAGCAGTTGCAGTTTTGAAGAACGAAAAAAAGAGCTGGACGCCCGCGAAATTTCTTTAAAAGAAAGAGAGCAAAACCTGCTGGTTAAGGAAAAAATGCTCCTCCAGCTGGAAGACAGCATCAAATTAAGCATTGCCCAACAAGATTCGCTTACCTTAAGTAGTCAAAATATAGGACTACCCCTGCCCGATTCTCTGCAAGGTGTCTGGAGCATCAATATGCTCTGCACGCAAACCAATTGCAGCGGTTCTGCCGTAGGCGATACGCGCAAAGAATCCTGGACCTTTACAGGCGGCGATTCCACAGGCGTATATGTAAAAGCAATGCAGGGCGAAAACCTGGTAAGGGTGTACAGCGGCATTTTTGACGGTTCAGGTTTTATATTATCTACACCCCAGGTTTCCGGTGAAGCCAATGCGACTACCATGAACGTAAAGCTCAACATCAATACCCGGGATAAATTAAGCGGTACCCGGGTCATAAAGCAGGCAGACGGCTGTACCATCACCTATAAAATAGATGCCGACAGGGTAAAAAAATAAAATCTAAACTACTACTTATGTTACTAAATATTATGGATACCACCCTCCCGGTGACCGATCCCATATTAAAGTACCTGATCGTCATCCTGATCGTTCTTCTGGCGCCGATCATTCTTAATAAATTAAAAATTCCCCACCTGATCGGGCTCATCATAGCCGGCGCGTTGATCGGCCCCAATGGACTGGGCGTACTGGACCGCGATAGCAGTATCGTGGTCTCGGGTACTACGGGACTATTATATATCATGTTCCTGGCCGGGCTGGAAATAGACCTGGTCGAGTTTAAAAAGAACAAATGGAAAAGTTTGACCTTCGGTTTATTTACATTTTCCCTGCCGATGATCATTGGTACCACATCAGCCTATTACCTCCTGCACTTCAACCTGATGTCCTCAATACTGATCGGCAGCCTTATCGCTTCCCATACCTTGCTTGCCTACCCGATACTCAGCAAACTGGGAGTGGGTAAGGACAAATCCGTCAACATAGCGGTAGGCGGCACCATGATCACAGATGTACTGGCCTTACTCGTATTAGCCGCAATCGTCGGGATGACGAAAGGAACGGCAGATGCCGCCTTCTGGCTGCGTATGGGCATTTCTATTGTCGTATTCGGCCTGGTGGTATTGCTGGGATTTCCTATAATCGGCAGGTGGTTTTTCAAAAGAATAAATGATAAAATTTCGCAGTTCATCTTTGTTCTAGTCATGGTCTACCTCGGCGCTGTACTGGCTGAACTCGCCGGTATAGAAGGCATTATCGGGGCCTTCCTGGCCGGGCTGGCGCTTAACCGCCTTATCCCGCATACCTCTCCGCTGATGAACCGCGTAGAATTTGTGGGCAATGCCCTCTTTATACCATTCTTCCTGATCAGCGTGGGCATGCTCATAGACTTCAGGGCTTTTATAAAAAGTACCGAAACCATACAGGTGGCAGCCGTGCTAACCGTTGGGGTCATTGCGGCTAAATATATCGCGGCCTGGGCTACTGCCAAAACGTATAAACTCTCTAAAGACCAGCTCCATATTATATTCTCCCTGAGTGTGGCCCAGGCTGCGGCGACATTAGCGGCTGTAATGGTGGGCTATAATATCATCATAGCGGAAACTCCCAATGGGGAGCCCGTACGCTTGCTCAACGAAGCAGTATTGAACGGTTCTATCCTCGTCATCCTGGTCACCTGTACGATTTCTTCTATAGTGGCACAAAAAAGCGGACAGAAAATTGCAACAGCAGAGCAAACCACGCAATCCAACACAGAAGAGGACAACAAGGAGCATATACTTATTGCCTCCAATTCTGTGGAGAAAACAGAAGAATTGATCCAACTTGCCTTGAATATTAAAGATGCAGGCAATAAGGAGGGTGTGCACGCCCTGCACATCATTAATAAGACAGAAGATCCCACTGAGTCTGATAAACGCGGTCGTAAAATCCTGGATACGGCAGTGCAGACCGGCGCGGGCGCCGATATCGTAATCAATGACATCCTGAGGTTTGATGATAACATCATTAACGGCATCATCGGTGAAATCAAGGCGAATAAAATCACCGACCTGATCCTTGGCTACAGCACCACCCCTTACAGTTCTGTCAAAAACAAGACGTTCATGAACGGGATATTGGGTAATGAGCAGGTAACTACATTCGTATTTAATGCCGATCAGCCGCTGTCTACGCTTAAGAAAAATGTGATCGTAATCCCCCGAAACGCGGAAAAGGAACCCGGCTTCACCCACTGGCTGGATAAAGTTTGGAACCTGGCCAAACATACTGGTGGCGCGGTAAAATTTTTCGCTCCGGCCAACCTGGAGGTTTTCCTGCGATCTTTAAATGAAAAAAACACGATCGACCTGCAATTTGAAGCGTTTACCAGTTGGGAAG